>JAHBAP020000426.1 GCA_018500005.2 Mycobacterium sp.
CGAGGGGATACCGGCCGGGTCCACCGGGGCGGGGGTGGGCGGCGGCGGTGGGGGTCGCGACGATCTGCGGGGTGGCGGTGCGCAGCCCGCGGAGGACCAACGGCGGCGCGTGGGGGATCTCCACCCGGGTCAGCACCCGCCGCTCAGTCATGCCCATCGACCGGGCGGCGTCGACGACTTTCGGGTCGACGTTGGCGATGCCGGCATAGGTCCCGGCCAGCAGTGGCGGCACACCCAGCAGGGTCAGCGCCACCGTTGGCGGCAGCAGGCCCAGACCCCAGAGCAGCACCGCGAGCAGCAGCACGCCGAGAGTGGGCAACGCCCGCAACGCATTCACCGAAGTGACCACCACGAAGGATCCGCGGTGGGTGTGCCCGATGAGTAACCCGATCGGGATGGCGATGAGCGCGGAGACCGCGACCGCGACCCCGGTGTACTGCAGATGCTCGACGATCCGGGCGCCCAGGCCGGCCCGCCCGGACCAGTTCTCGGCGGTGAAGATGTAGTCCAGCGCCTGCTGCAGGAAATTCATGCCGCCGCCTCGATGCGGCCGGTTCTGCGGCCGACCCTGCGCCCGGTTCTGCTCCAGGGCGTCAACAGACTCCCCGCCAGCAGAATCAGCACGTCGACGACGACCGCTACCAGGAAGATCGCGATGATGCCCGCCACGATCTGATCGCTCTTATCGGCCTGGTAACCCTCGGTGAACCACGTTCCCAGACCGCCGATGCCGATCACCGAACCGACGGCGACCATCGAGATGTTGGTCACGGCCACCACCCGCAGACCGGCGGTGAGAACCGGAAGGGGTAGCGGCAGTTCCACTTTCAGCAACTGTCCCAGTCGGGTGTAGCCGACCGCTGTGGCGGCGTCGCGGACGTGCGCGGGTACCGCGTCGAGTGCTTCGGGTACCGCGCGGACCAGCAGTGCGGTCGTGTAGAGCGTCAGCGCGACAATGACATTGGTCTCGTCGAGGATGCGGGTGGGGATGATCAAGGGGAGTACCACGAACAACGCCAGCGAGGGGATGGTGAAGATGATGCTCGCCGTCAGAGTGGTCAGCCGCCGCAACATGGTCCGGCGCCAGATGAAGGCGCCCAACGGCACGGCGATCAGCAGGCCGATCAGCACCGGTATCAACGACAGCCGCAGATGGATCAGCGTCAGTGCCCAGGCGGTGTCGAGGTGGGTGAGTAGATAGCGCAACGGAATTCAGTCCGTCCCGGCCGTCTCGGTCGTCTCGGCTCCGGCGTCGGCAACAATCAGGGCGGACCCTTCAAGATCCTCGTGCTCGTCCTCCAGATCGGCCAGTTCGTAGGCTTCTTCCTCGGCCAGTTCGTCGACCTCATCGCGGTATCGCCGTTGCGACTCCATCGAGTCGATGACGTCCTCGGCCGCCGTGCCGCCCAGCACCGCACCGGCCTGGTCCACGGCCACCCCGATACCCGACGGGGAGGACAGCGCGGCGTCCAGGGCCGAACGCAGCGTGCCGTCCGGGTGGAACAGCGACCCGCCCGCCGTCACGCTGTCGTAGAGACTGCTGCCCTCGTGGTGGCGTTCGGCTCCCTCTGCATCGATCCAGCCGAAAGGAGAGCCGTCATCGAGGGTGACCAGCCGCCACTCATCGGGGGCCAGGTTCAATCCGCCGATCTCGTCCTCAGTGATCGTCGGAACTGGTTGCAGCTCAAGGGTTGATGCGCTGAAGAACTGCAACAGCCGATAGCCGCGGTCCGCGCCGACAAACCCTGCCACGAAGTCATTGGCAGGGTTGGACAGCAATCGTTGGGGTGAGTCGTGCTGCTGCAGTGCGCCGCCCACGCCGAAAACCGCCACGGAGTCGCCCAGTTTGACGGCCTCGTCGATATCGTGCGTGACGAAGACGATCGTCTTGTGGAGTTCGCTCTGCAGTCGCAGGATCTCGGCCTGCAACTCGTCGCGCACCACCGGGTCCACCGCGGAGAACGGCTCATCCATCAACAGGATCGGCGGGTCGGCGGCAAGGGCCCGGGCCACCCCGACCCGCTGCTGTTGGCCGCCGGACAGTTGGGCCGGATAGCGTTCGGCCAGTTTGGGATCCAGCCCGACTCGATCGAGCACCTCGTAGGCCGCCCGCCGCGCCGCACGCCGCGACTGGCCCTGCAGCACCGGAACCGTGGCGACGTTGTCGATGACCCGTTGGTGCGGCATCAAGCCACCACTCTGGATCACGTATCCGATCCCCAGCCGCAGTTTGACCGGGTCGACGTCGGCGACGTTGCGTCCGTCGACCGTCACCGTCCCAGACGTGGGGTCGACCATCCGGTTGATCATTCGCATCGATGTGGTCTTGCCGCACCCGGAGGGCCCGACGAAGACGGTCAGCGAACCCTCGGGTACTTCCAGGGAAAGATCATCGACGGCAACGGTGCCGTCCGGGTAGCGCTTGGTGACGCGGGAGAAGATGATCATCTACTTACCGATCGGGGTGTCGAAGGCGTTGGCGGCCAACCAATGCCGGGCCGCTTCATCCGGGTCGATCCCGGAGTTGCCCGACACCGAGGCGTTCAATTCCGTCAAGCCTTCGGTGGTCAACCGGGCCGATACCGTGTCGAGAATCTTCTTCAGTTCATCGGACATCTTCTGCGAACTGACCAGTGGCACGACATTTCCGGGCAGAAAGACATTCTTGGGGTCCTCGAGCACCACGAAGTCGTTCTTCGGGATCGCCGGAGAGGTACTGAAGATGTTCGCGGCGGTGACCGCCCCGCCGGAGAGCGCCTTGACCGTGGCCGGCCCGCCCCCGTCGCTGATCGCGACGAAATTGTCCGGCTTGATATCCAGTCCGTACTTGGCCTTGAGTCCGGGTATGCCCTGTTCCCTCTTCAGGAATTCCGAGGGGGCACCGAACTTCACTTCGGCGGCATGCGGCACGAGGTCGGCGATGCTCTTGAGGTTCCACCGCTGGGCGGTCGCCTGGGTGACGGTCACGGTGTCGGTGTCGTCGGCCGGGGCCGGCCGCAGGATGGCCAGATCACCGGGCAACGACCGGTACAAGGCCAACTCCACGTCGGCAGGCGTGGAAGCGGTGCTCTTGGGGCTGAAGTACTGCAGCAGGTTTCCGGTGTACTCCGGGATCAGGTCGATGGAGTGGTCGCGCAGTGCGGGGATGTAGGTCTCACGGCTGCCGATCCCGAACTGTTTGACGACGGTGAACCCGTTGACCTGCAGAGCCTGGGCGTAGATCTCGGCGACGATCTTGGACTCCGGGAAGTCCGCGGATCCGATCACCAATGACTTCAGGTCACCGGAAGCCCCTCCCCCGCCCAGCGGGTTGGAACTGCCGCAGCCCGTGGCCATCATCGCCGTCGCGAGGATCATCACCGCGGCGGAGACCAATCTGCGTAGCGGCGGTTTCATCGACGTCGTCTGCTCCCTGGTTGTCCGCCCTGAACCACTCGACCCTAAACCTTTGCGCAGTTCCGTTACCGTCCCGTTGTCGGTTTGGTGGTTCCGTTCCCGGCACCGACAGGCAAAGATGTCGTCATGAGCCGCGAACCGAATGTTTCGCCGGGTGGACCGGGTGATCCGGGACTGCCTCCGGTGCCGGAGACCAAGTCGACGCCCAAGACCGCACCGGCCGTCGGGGAGGTCGAGGACGTCAAGTTCACCCGCGCTGCAGCGTTGTGGTCGTCGCTGATCGCGGGATTCCTGATCCTCATCGTGCTGCTGACCTTCATCGCACAGAACACCGCTTCGGTGGACTTCACCTTCCTGAACTGGCACTGGAGCCTGCCGTTGGGCGTGGCGATCCTGCTGGCGGCGGTCGCCGGCGGTCTGATCACCGGACTGGTAAGCGCGGCGCGGATGTTCCAGTTGCGGCGGGTTGCGAAAAAGAATCTGCAGTTCGCCCGCAAGAGCTAACGAAGCCGGTGGGGCAAGAGGTCCCACACATGCTCGATGCTGTTGACTCCACCGACGGTGAAACTCCCCTTGCGGGAGTACCTCAACAGGGTGACCGAGGCATAGTCGATCGGGAAAGACAGCGGTTTGGCGGTGCCGAGCACCTCATGCAGGACGACATTGATCACCCCGCCGTGGCTGAAGATAGCGACGGTGTCGTCGCGCCCGGCGGCCGTGACGACATCGCTGAGTCCGTCCCAGACCCGCGCGCGGAATTCGCCGGCGTCCACCCCCGGCGGCAACTGGCCGCGTGCCATCCGTTCCCATTCGGCGGGACGCTCGGCACGGACCTGCTCCAGCGGGATGTAGTGCGACATCCCGCGGTCGTATTCGGCAAGCCGTTCATCGGTGTGGATGCTCAGGCCGGTCGCGACGGCGACCGGTTCGGCGGTCTGGACCGCCCGACGCTGCGGGCTGCTGACCAGCCGGCTGATCGGGTACCGACCCAGCGCCGCGGGCAACCGACGGGCCTGCTCCCAGCCGGCTTCGGTCAACGCCGGGTCCGAACCCTCGCCGGATTCGGTGCGCAGCGGTAACGCATGCCGGATCAGCAATACCTGCATGCGCGCAGCCTAACCACCCCGGCCCGGCTGGGGTTTGCCCGAGGATAGGGTGATCTATGGGTTATGCAGACCGGCTCTTCGACCTGACCGACCGGGTGGTCCTGGTCACCGGCGGCAGCCGTGGGCTGGGCCGCGAAATGGCCTTGGCTGCCGCCCGTTGCGGCGCCGACGTGGTGATCGCCAGCCGCAAGTACGACAGCTGCGTGGCGACCGCCGCCGAGATCGAGGCCGAAACTCACCGCGCCGCAATGCCATACGGCGTACATATCGGGCGATGGGATGAGCTCGACGGTTTGGTGGACGCCGTTTACGACCGGTTCGGGAAGTTGGACGTCCTGGTCAACAACGCCGGGATGTCACCGACCTTCGGCTCGCTGACGGAGGTCACCGAGAAGCTCTTCGACGCGGTGGTGAATCTGAATCTCAAAGGGCCGTTCCGGTTGTCGGCGCTTGTGGGTGAACGCATGGTCGCAGACGGCGGCGGGGTGATCATCAACGTCAGCACCCACGGTTCGCTGCGTCCGCAGCCGTTCTACCTGCCCTACGCCGCGGCCAAGGCGGGACTCAACGCGCTGACAGAGGGACTGGCGCGGGCCTACGGCCCGACCGTCCGGGTCAACACCCTGATGCCCGGACCGTTCCTCACCGACATCTCCAAGGCTTGGGCCCTCGACAACAGCGGGAGCGCCGACACCAACCCGTTCGCCGACTATGCGCTGCAACGGGCCGGCGATCCGGCCGAGATCGTCGGGGCTGCGCTGTTCCTGATGTCGGACGCCTCGAGTTTCACCACCGGGTCGATCCTGCACGCCGACGGCGGATTCGCCTAGCTCGCCCTCGTCGTGACCGTCACCCCGTTAGGGTCTACGCGTGGACATCCTCGACATGCCGCCCCTGGGTTCGGGGCAACCCGAGCAACAACCCATCCTCACCTTCGAGAACAGGCAGTACGCCTTCAACGAACTCTCCGACGAGATCAAGGAACTGGTGCACGGCCTGCAGGTTGCCGATGCCCAGATCCGACTGAAGGAGGACAACCTCCGGGTGCTGGCGATCGGTCGCCAGGCGATTGCGCTGCAACTCAACGACCGGCTGCAGTCGGTGAATCCGATCGGTCACATCGAGCCGCAGGGCTGAGAACCGGACCGTGCGTTGGGCTTGAGTTCAGTCGCTCAGCCCCTCGAGGCGGTCATTGACGCGGGCCAGCGCCTCATCGAGAACGTCGACCTTGTCCCCGCGTTTCTGGTTGGCCTGCTCGGCCGCGCCGCGGCCGCCCTCGGCCTCGACCCGGGCCGCGCCCTGGCGACGCAGCAGATCGAAGTTCTTCTCCCGCGCCTTGCGCAGCCGGCTCTGCAGGCTCTTCAGCGACTGCTCGTCCATCCGGGCCAGCGCCTCGGGATCGGTCTGGTCGACCAACTCGTTCTCGTCGGCACTCAGATTCACATGGTGATTACTCATGGGATAACTCCTAGCTCATGGGGTGACGATGTCGAAGTCGGGGTCCGGTTTGTCCAGGACACCCATCAAGGTCTGCAGGGCCCCGGCGTCGCCACTCACCTCGATACCCGGAGAGCTTAGGTCGCCCATGGCAGCCGCCATCAACCGCATCTTGGCGGCCAGCGCCACCGTGGCGGTGGCGGTGTCCGGCTCGGCGGCCCGCTTGCGGGAGACCAGCACCCCGTTGCGCAGCGTGAGCCGGTAGTTGACGTCCAGGTCGGCGAAGCTGACGTCCAGTGCCAGGTCCACATCCCAGGCCCGCGGGCCATTGACCGATATCGCCAGGATGTCGAACATCTGCTCGGGCGTGAGTTGGCTCAGCATCGTCGGGGCCTGGGTGCTCACCGGTGTGCCGAAGTTCCCGGTGCGCAGTTCGGTCGACCCGGACATGAAGAAGTTGCGCCAGGTCGCGCACTCCGCGCCGTAGCCGAGTTGCTCCAGGGTGTCGGCATAGAGCTGGCGGGCACCGGCGTGGTTCTGGTCGGTGAAGACAGCATGGTCCAACAGCGTTGCCGCCCAACGGTAGTCACCGGAATCGAAGGCCTCCTGGGCGATCTGCACCACCCGGTCCATACCGCCCATCGCGGCGACGTATCTTGGCCCGGCCTCCTCGGGCGGGTGCGGCCACAGCCGGCCGGGGTTGCCGTCGAACCAGCCCATGTAGCGCTGATAGACGGCCTTGACGTTGTGGTTGACCGACCCGTAGTAGCCGTGGGTGTGCCAGGCCTGCTCCAGTGCGGGCGGCATCGCGAAGTTCTCGGCGATCTCGATACCGGTGTATCCCTGGTTGAGTTGACGCAGGGTCTGGTCGTGCAGGTAGGCGTACAGATCCCGCTGCAGGGAGAGGTACTCCACGATGTGCTCGCGGCCCCAGGTCGGCCAGTGGTGCGAGGCGAACACCACGTCGGTGCGGTCGGCGAAGGCGTCGATGGCCTCGGTCAGATAGCCGGACCAGGCGTGCGGGTCGCGAACCAGCGCGCCGCGCAGGGTCAGCAGGTTGTGCAGGTTGTGGGTGGCGTTCTCGGCCATGCACAGCGCGCGGAACTTCGGGAAATAGAAGTGCATTTCGGCCGGCGCCTCGGTGCCGGGAGCCATCTGGAATTCGACTTCCACACCGTCGATGGTGTGCGTTTCCCCGGTCGTGGTGATGTCGATGGTCGGAACGATGATGGCCACCTCGCCGACCGAGGGCGCCTGGCCGAGACCGCAGCCGACCTGGCCCCGCGGACCGCGCTCCAGCCCGGAGCCGTACATGTAGGCGGCCCGCCGCGTCATCGCGGTGCCGGCGTAAACGTTCTCCTGAACGGCATGACCGACGAATCCCTCCGGCGCCAGCACCGGGACCTTTCCGGCGTCGACATCGGCCTGGGTGGTGACACCGAGCACACCTCCGAAGTGGTCGACGTGGCTGTGGGTGTAAATCACCGCGGTGACCGGACGATCGCCCCGATGGGTGCGGTACAGACCCAGCGCCGCGGCTGCGGTCTCGGTGCACACCAGCGGGTCGATGACGATCACTCCGGTGTCGCCCTCGATGAAGGTGATGTTGGACAGGTCCAGTCCGCGAACCTGGTAGATGCCCTCGACAACCTCGTAGAGACCCTGCTTCGCGCACAGCGCCGACTGCCGCCACAGGCTCGGATGCACCGACGGCGACGAATCGCCTCGCAGAAACTCGTAGACGTCGTTGTCCCACACCACCCGACCGTCGGCCGCGGTGATTACGCAGGGTTCCAGCGCCCCCAGAAACCCGCGATCGGCGTCGTCGAAATCGCGGGTGTCGTCGAACGGCAGTTCGGCGACGTGGCCGCGGTTGAGGGATTCGATCACCGATGTCGGAGCTTTGTGTTCCATGACGGGAATCTTTCCCCCAACCGGCGGCGCTGCGCCATGATTGCGCCGATGCCGGACCATTTCCCGAGTCGCTTCGCTCCTGCCCGCCGGACCCTCTTTCCCGGTCTGACCCGACGAAATGTCGGCACCGAGGTCCTGGCCGGGATCACCCTGCTGGCGATCGCGTTGCCGCTCAACATCGGCTACGCCCAGATCGCGGGACTGCCGCCCTCGGCCGGCCTCTACGCCCTGGTGCTGCCGTCGGTGGTGTTCGCACTGCTCGCCTCGTCGCGGCATCTGGTGGCCGCCCCGGACGCGGCCGCCGCGGCCCTGGTGGGATCGGCGCTCGGCGGGGTGGCGGTCGCAGGCACCGGGCATTACGCGGCGTTGGCCGCCGCGCAGGCGGTTGTCGGCGGCCTGCTGTTCGTGGCCTGCTCGGTGTTCCAGCTGGGTTTTCTGGCCGACTTCCTGTCCAAGCCGATCCTGATCGGCTTCGTCGGCGGTCTGGCCTGCGACATCCTGCTCAGCCAGATCGCCAAGATGATGGGCATCAAAGTCGACAGCGGCGCGGAGTTCTTCGAACGCCTGGCGCAACTCGCCAATCGCCTCGGTGCGGTGCACTGGTGGTCGCTCGGGATCAGCCTGGCGGTCATCGGCGTCCTGGTGCCCGCCCGGCGCCGTCTGCCCGCAGTCCCGTGGGCGCTGATCGTTCTGGTGGCGGCGACCATCGTCTCGACGGCCCTGCACCTCCCGGACCACGGGGTGGCGGTTCTGGGATCGGTGCCGTCCGGACCGCCGGTGCTGGCCTTTCCGCACTTGGACTGGCACGGCTGGGTGGCGGTGATCCTGCCCGCGCTGGCCATCACCACGGTGACCGTCGGTGAGGGTCTGCTGCTGGCCCGGTCCTACGCCGACAAGTACGGGTACCGCACATCCCCGAATCGCGACCTGTTGGCCTTCGGTGCGGCGAACATCGCCTCGGGCCTGTCCTCGGGTTTCACCATCGGCTCCTCCACATCCCGGGCGGCTGCCATGGATCAGTCCGGATCGCGCACCCAGCTTCCGCTGCTGGTGATGGCCATCGGTGCGCTGCTGCTGCTGATCTTCGGCGCCGGCCTGTTGGCCGACATCCCCTCCCCCGCCATCGGCGCGATCGTCGGGGTCTCGGTGGCGAAACTGATCGGGATCGGTGAACTGCGCCACCTGTGGCGGCTGTCCAAATTCGAGACCGCCGTGGCGGCAACGTGTTTCGCCGGGGTGTTGCTAATCGGACCATTGGCCGGGATCGTGCTGGCGTTCATCCTCTCGCTGATCAACCTGCTGCGCAAAGCCGCCCGGCCGGCGGTGGACGTACTGCAGGGCTCTGACGACCCGCACGTGTCGCTGACGAGCTCGGAGAACGGCATCGGCGAGACGGTGCCCGGCGTGATCGCCATGCGGTTCGCCGCCCCGATCTTCTTCGGCAACGCCGCAACGCTGAGCGCCGCGATCCGGCGTGCGGTTCGCGATGCCCCGCATCCGGTGTCGGCGTTCATCCTCGACATGGAAGGGGTCAACGACGTCGACGTCACCGGCGCCGAGGCCCTGGCCAAGGAGCTGCAATGGCTGCAGGGCAACGGGATCACCTTTGCCTACTCACGGGTCCGGCCGCAGCTTCTCGCCAATCTCGAGCGCATGCATCTTTTGCAGGGGCACAACGTCTTTGACACCAACCGGGCGGCAGTCGCCGCGCTGCGCGCAGATCAGCGCAGCAGCTGATCGGCGCCCGCTTCGCCAGTGAACAGCGGCAGGCGCACGGCGAACTCGGTGTCCCCCGGTGCGCTTCGCAGCGCGATACTGCCGCCGTGGGCCCGAACCACCGCCGACACGATGGCCAGGCCCAGCCCGGTGGAACCGTCCTTGTGGGTGCGGGCGGTGTCCGCCCGGGCGAACCGTTCGAATACCTCCGACTGCAGGTCCGCCGGAATGCCCGGTCCGTCGTCGGCGACCCGCAATACCGCGGCGTACGGATCAGCGGTCAGCGCCGTGGTCACCGTCGTCCCGACCGGGGTGTGCACCCGGGCGTTGGCCAACAGGTTAGCAAGGACCTGGTGCAGCCTGGCCTCGTCGCCGGAAACCAGCACCGCTTCGGCCGGGACCTCGAGGTTCCAGCGATGCCCGGGGCCGGCCGCGTGGGCGTCACTGACCGCATCGGCACACAGCCGCGCCAGATCGACCGGGCGGCGCTCGATCGGCCGGCCGGAGTCCAGCCGCGCCAGCAGCAGCAGATCTTCCACGAGATGGGTCATCCGGCCGGCCTCGGACTCCACCCGGCTCATCGCGTGCGCAACGTCGGCGGGCACCTCGGCCCGTTTGCGCTGCGCGAGTTCGGTATAGCCGCGGATCGCCGCCAGCGGTGTCCGCAACTCGTGGCTGGCGTCGGCGACGAACTGCCGCACCCGGCTCTCACTGGC
>JAHBAP020000468.1 GCA_018500005.2 Mycobacterium sp.
CCGTCATGCGCGCCCCGAGGGCGGCGCTGACATACTTCCGTGACGCCGGCCATGGCGGCGCCATCGTCAACAACGCCAGCGTGCTGGGCTGGCGGGCCCAGCATTCGCAGTCCCACTACGCGGCCGCCAAGGCCGGGGTGATGGCGCTGACCCGTTGCAGCGCAATCGAAGCCGTCGAATACGGGGTTCGGATCAACGCTGTCTCGCCGAGTATCGCCCGGCACAAGTTCCTGGAGAAGACCAGTTCCGCCGACCTGCTCGACAGGCTCGCCGAGGGTGAGGCGTTCGGCCGGGCGGCCGAACCGTGGGAGGTCGCTTCCACCATCGCATTCCTGGCCAGCGACTACGCGAGTTATTTGACCGGGGAAGTCATTTCGGTCTCGAGCCAGCACCCATGAGCACGCCGGCCACCCGGCGCGACGAGTTACTCGGACTGGCCGCGACGATGTTCGCCGAACGGGGCCTGCGCGCCACCACGGTCAGGGATATCGCCGACGCGGCCGGCATTCTCTCCGGCAGCCTCTATCACCACTTCTCCTCCAAAGAGGAGATGGTCGACGAGGTGCTGCGCGGATTCTTGGACTGGCTGTTCGATCGATACCAGGAGATCATCGACAGCGAACCGAACCCACTTGAACGGTTCAAGGGACTGTTCATGGCCTCCTTCGATGCCATCGAGCACCACCACGCCGAAGTAGTCATCTACCAGGACGAGGCGAAACGCCTCTCAGGGCAGCCACGTTTCGACTACGTGGACGAACTCAATAGACGCCAGCGCAAGATGTGGGTGGACGTCCTGACCGAGGGTGTCGCGCAGGGTTACTTCCGTCAGGACATCGACGTCGACGTGGTCTACCGGTTCATCCGCGACACCACCTGGGTATCGGTGCGCTGGTATCGGCCCGGTGGCCCGCTGACCGCCGAACAGGTTGGGCGGCAGTACCTTTCCGTCGTTCTCGGCGGAGTCCGTAAGGAGACGAAATGAGTGAGGCATTCATCATCGACGCCGTCCGGACTCCGGTCGGCAAGCGCGGTGGGTCGCTGGCCGGTATTCATCCCATCGACCTCGGGGTCTATGCGTTCCGCGGCATCTTCGACCGTAACGATGTCGACCCGGCCGCCGTCGATGACGCGATCGTGGGCTGCGTCGACGCAATCGGCGGGCAGGCGGGCAATATCGGCCGGCTCACCTGGTTGGCCGCCGGGTATCCGGAAGAGGTTCCCGGCGTTACCGTCGACCGGCAGTGCGGATCCAGCCAGCAGGCGATCTCTTTCGGGGCGCAGGCGATCATGGCCGGCACCGCGGAGATGATCCTGGCCGGCGGCATGCAGAACATGAGCCAGATCCCGATCTCCTCGGCGATGATCGTCGGCAAGGAGTTCGGCTTCACCACTCCGACCGCGGAATCCAAAGGCTGGCTGGCTCGCTACGGCGACCAGGAAATCTCGCAGTTCCGCGGCGCGGAGATGATCGCCGAGAGGTGGGACATCTCCCGCGAGGATATGGAGCGCTGGGCGCTGTCCAGCCACCAGCGGGCTTTCGCCGCGATCGAGGGCGGACACTTCCACAACGAGATCGTGCCGGTGGAGGGCCTTTCGGTCGACGAAACGCCCAGGCAGACAACGTTGGAGAAGATGGCCGCCCTGCAAACCCTCACTGAGGGCGGTCGGATGACCGCCGCGGTGGCCAGCCAGATCTCCGATGGCGCCAGCGCGGTGCTGCTGGCCTCCGAGCAGGCCGTCAAGGACCATAACCTCACCCCGCGCGCCCGGATCCACCACATCAGTTGCCGCGGTGCCGACCCGGTGTTCATGCTGACCGGTCCTATCCCGGCCACCCGTTATGCGCTGGACAAGACCGGGCTGTCCATCGACGACATCGACGTCGTCGAGATCAACGAGGCGTTCGCCCCGGTGGTTCAGGCTTGGATCAAGGAGACCGGTGCCGACCCGGCCAAGGTCAACCCCAACGGTGGCGCCATCGCCCTGGGTCACCCACTCGGGGCGACCGGGGCCAAACTGTTCGCCACCATGCTCAACGAACTGGAACGCACCGGCGGCAGATACGGGCTGCAGACGATGTGCGAGGGCGGCGGCACGGCGAACGTGACGATCATCGAGCGGTTGTAGTCCCCCAACCCCCGCGGCGGTTGTGCGGTTTCATCCGCAACACGCCGGGTGTGGCGTATGAGTCCGCACATTCGGGCCTGCCGTGGACTCGGCTTTACCTAGCTGACTACCCGCATGCGCAGGAAGTGGCCGATCTGCACCCGTTCGAAGGTGCGGCGCCGGCCCGGCGGCAGCATTGGCAGGGCCTCGGTGGAGTCGATGAGTTCGGGCGATTTTGCGGCCAGTGCTTTGCCCTTGTGGATGATGGTGGCCCGTCCTGTGGTCAGCACATTGCGCACCCAGTCCACCTGGGTGCCGTAGGGCAGCGGGATGAGGATCGCGTCGCCGACCAGGTCTGCGACCACCGGTGTCGAAAACTGCTTACCGGAGCGGCGCCCGGTGTGCTCGACCACCGATGCGTACCAGAATCGTCTACCGGCCAGCCGCAGCATCAACGGGTTGAGCAGGTACTTGTTCGAGGTACGGATCAGTCCACGAAACGGTTCGGGCCAGCTTTCCGGAGCAATCCCCACGATCTCAACGCTACGCCGGCCTCAAGAATCCGACATTTCGTCCGAATGCGGTGGACCGCGTCTTCCTGCCTCAGTAGGCTCCCCAAACACGAAATCTGCAGCACCCATCGGGAGGGCGTCGTGAAGTCGAGGGTTATTGGTTTGGGTGCGGCTGCCGTCGTGTCGGGTTGGTCATTGTTGGGTCCGATTCCGGTCGCTGTAGGTGACGAGGGTGATGGTGCGGTCGCGGGCCTGTCTCTTATACACATCT
>JAHBAP020000438.1 GCA_018500005.2 Mycobacterium sp.
CCTGATACGGGGTGGCCGGGTCGTGAGTGGTGGAGACCACCACGACGCTGCCCGTCGGCGCCGGGGTAGCGACGTGCGGGACCGACGTGGTCGGCACCGGCCAGAACGCACAAAGATCGCGCGGGGCGAATCCGGTGAACTTCCCGTAGGACAGGAACGGCGCGCGCTGCCGGATCTGCCGGTCGACCTCCGCCCACGCGGCCGGATCGCTGGAGGTCGGGCTGTCCACGCACCGAATCGCGTTGAACGCGTCCTGGCCGTTGCCGTAGTGGCCGTCGTCGTCGCGGCCTTCGTAGTCGTCGGCCAGCAGCAGCAGATCGTCGGCATTCCCGCCGCGGGCCAAACCGAGCAGACCGCTGGTCAGGTACTTCCAATACTGCGGGGTGTAGAGCGCATTGACGGTGCCGGTGATCGCATCCGCGTAACTGAGGCCACGCGGATCTGAGGTGCGCCCGGGCTTTGTCACCAATGGGTCGACCAACTGGTGATAGCGATTGACGAACTGCGCGGGGTCGGTGCCCAGCGGGCAGGCCGGAGACTTGGCGCAGTCTGCCGCGTAATCGTCGAACGCCACCTGGAACCCGGCCATCTGATTGACCAGTGACTCCAACGGGTCCTGGGTCGGGTCTATCGCCCCGTCGAGCACCATCGCGCGCACCCGGTCGGGGAACTGCTCGACGTAGGCGGTACCGAGTTCGGTTCCGTAGCTGTAGCCCAGATAGTTGATCTGGTCCTCGCCGAGTGCGGCGCGTACGGCGTCCATATCCTTTGCCGCGGAGGCGGTTCCGACGCTGGCCAGAAACGGCTTGCCCATCCGGTCCAGACACTTACTCGCGAAGCTGCGGTTGAGTTGCTCGATGGCCGCCACGCCTGCGGGGCTGTAGTCGACCATCGGTTCGCGGCGCCAGGCGTCGCGTTCGGCGTCTGTGCGGCAACGCAATTCGGGTGTGGAATGCCCGACACCGCGGGGATCGAATCCCACCAGGTCGAAGTGCTCGGTGATGGAACTGCCATCCAGTGAGTCGGCCAGGTTCACCACCGAATCGACCGCCGAGGCGCCCGGCCCACCGGGGTTCATCAACAGCACCCCGATACGCCGACCACTGGCCGGGATCCGGATCACCGCCAGATTCGCTTGCGCCCCAGTGGGATCGGCGTAGTCGACGGGAACCGGCACGGTCGCGCACATGGCGGCCGGAAGATAGGTGTCGGAGACCAGACGGTCACAACTCCCCCATGCCGGTGACGCGGTCTGACCAAGGTCAGGGGCAGCGACGGCCGGCGACACCGCCGCCAGGGTGCAGATCACCGCGGAGGACAGAGCGAAGGCCGCCGAGCCCGTCAGACTCGCACGCTTCATGGCCGTCATCGTGGCACGGCTGAAGGTACGGCGGCAGCTCGCAGCGATCACACGTCGATATCGGAACGGCGGCGGGATCGCTAACCGCGGCGACCGGCGATACTCGGCGTCGTCATCAGTCGCAGGTCGCGCCGGCGGGCGGCAGCTTCAGATCGATCAGGTATGCCGCGACGTAATCGTCGATGCACGGCTCGCCCTGGAACGCCACGGTGTGCTGGGTGCCCTTGAAGGTGAGCAGCGAGCCGCCGAGTTGCTTGGCCAGGTCAACCCCGGCCTGGTACGGGGTGGCCGGGTCGCCGGTCGTGGAGATCACCAGCACCGGGGGCAGGCCAGGAGCCGAGGCCGTGTGCGGCTTGCTGGTCGGCGGCACCGGCCAGAAGGCGCAGGTGCTCAACGGGGCGTGCCCGGTGAATTCCCCGTAGCTCATGAACGGCGCCACCTCGCGCAGTCGCTTGTCCTCGGCGATCACCTTCTCGCGGTCCATGATCGGCGGTTGGTCGACGCAGTTGACCGCGATCCGCGCGTCGGTGGCGTTGGTGTAATGCCCTTGGGCGTCACGACGCATGTACATATCGGCCAGTGCCAGCATGGTGTCGCCCCGGCCGTTGGTCATCTCGGTCAGGCCCTGGGTCAGATGCCGCCACAGGTTGGGCGAGTACAGCGCCATCACGGTGCCGACTATCGCGTCGCTGTAACTCAGTCCGCGGGGATCCTTGGTCTTCATCGGCTGCTCCACCAACGGGTCCACCAGATCGCGGTATACCGAGACCGCCTTGGCCGGGTCGGTGCCCAACGGGCAGTCCGCATCCTTGGCGCAGTCGGCCGCGTAGTCGTTGAAGGCCTTCTGGAAAGCCTCGGCCTGGTCGATGTCGGCCTGGATCGGATCGGCGTTCGGGTCGACCGCGCCGTCGAGAATCATCGCCCGCACCTTGTCCGGATAGGCCTCCGCGTAGGCCGCCCCGATCCGGGTTCCGTAGGAGTACCCCAGGTAATTCAGCTTCTCGTCGCCGACGGCGGCTCGCAACGCATCGAGGTCCTTGGCCACGCTGGTGGTGCCGACATTGGCCAAGAAGTCGTTGCCCATCTTGTCGATGCAGCGCTGTACGAATGCTTTAGTGACGCCCTCGATGTGTTCGACGCCCTCGGGGGTGTAGTCGACCTGCGGGTCGGCGCGCAGCTTGTCATTGTCTTCGTCGGAGTTGCACCACAGCGCCGGCGTCGAGGATCCCACTCCGCGCGGGTCGAAACCGACCAGATCGAAGCGCTGCCGAACCTGTGGCGGCAGGCCCTCGACCAGGCTGGCGGCCGCCTCGATCCCGGACTCCCCCGGGCCGCCGGGATTGATGATCAGTGAACCGATCTTGTCCCCGCGGGCCGGGAACCGGACGAGCGCCAGGGTGGCCTGGGGGCCGTCGGGCTTGCTGTAGTCCACCGGAACGGCGATCTTTCCGCACTGAGCCCCGGCCGGGATGGGCAGAGCCTC
>JAHBAP020000237.1 GCA_018500005.2 Mycobacterium sp.
ATAAGAGACAGGGTCATCAGCGCGACCGGCACCTGGCACCAACCGTTCTGGCCGATCTACCCCGGCGCACGGACCTTCCGCGGACAACAGCTCCACACGGTGCACTACCGCGACGCCTCCCGCTTCACGGGCAAGCACGTGGTGGTGGTCGGCGGCGGCAACTCCGCAGCACAACTGCTCGCCGAGATCTCCGAAACCGCCACCACGACCTGGGTCACCCACAGCCCTCCCCGATTCCTGCCCGACGACGTCGACGGACGCGCACTGTTCGACGTCGCCACCAGAAGGGCCGCCGACCTCGCCGCCGGACGTCCCGACACCGGTGGCATCAGCGCCCTGGGCGACATCGTCATGATTCCGCCTGTACTCGCCGCCCGGGAACGCGTTGTGCTGCATGCCGTTCCGATGTTCGAGGGATTGACCGTCGACGGCGTGTACTGGCCAGACCGCGAACAACGAGTCGACGTGATCGTATGGGCAACCGGCTTCCGCCCCGCCCTGGCTCATCTGCGGCCGCTGCAACTCCGCGAGCTCGACGGGACCATCGCCGTTGACGGCACGCGGGCGGTCAAAGAGCCCGCGCTGCACCTACTCGGCTACGGCGACTGGACCGGACCCGGATCAGCCACACTCATCGGCGTCGGACGCACAGCCCGCGACGCCGTCGACGAAATCGCCTCAGACTGAAACCCGCCCAAACCCAGAATCAAGGGGGACAACCGTACGGTTCTCGGATTCGTCACGAAAATCGGAAAAACCCCTTCTCCATCACGCCCGCAATCCCGCCAATTACGCAGCTCAAGTCCATGAGCCTTCGCCAACCAAAAGCGGAACCTACAGCTGTTGTAGGTTCCGCTTCTCGATGGCAAAGTTCCGCTTTTGGTGGTTAAGGTTCCACGATTCGTTGTCGTAATTCCGCATGTTGAATCACTCGGTTTGTTGCGCGCGCATTCGCTGCGAGGAGTGTCTAACCCTTGGGGTGTGTTGGAGGTGTCGCCCTGTGAGGGGATAGGTAGGACAATTGGTAGGATGAGTATATGGCGAAAGAGAAGATCTCCGTGACTGTCGACGCGGCCCTGCTGGCCGAGGCGGACGCAGACGCCAGGGCGGCCGGGCTGAACCGGTCGGAGTTGATCGAGCGGGCCCTTCGCAACGAGCACCTCCGTCGCGCGCTGCACACGTACACGACGCGTACGGCGCCGGCGCTTGACATCGACGCGTACGCCGCGAAGGTCTATCAAGCCAACCGGGCCGCGGGTCTGTGATCGCGCCCGGTGACATCGTGCCCCGCGAAGACAGCAGCCGTGAACTGTTCGTTGCCGTGTTGTCCAATTCGATTCACCTGGCCGCCAATACCGGCCGGGTGATCACCTGCCCGTTCATCCCCGGCCGAATCCCCGATGACGCGATGGCGATGGTCGTCGCCATCCGTCAGCCCGAAGGCACGCTCCTGCCCGAGCTGGTGCAGTGGCTGCCGAGTTCGGCTCTCGGTGAACCGATCGGGGCCGTCGGTACAGATGCACTCGGCGAGGCGACATCCATTGTGGTCGCGCTCATGTCCTAGCACGCACACCCCACACCCCACACCCCACGGCCCATGCGTCACTGTAACGAAGCGTATCGAAATCCGTTGTAGCACAGTGCAAATCGCTACCTGCAACTGGTAATCGGCGGAGATATGTCAGCGGCTGCGGACCCGTCTGCCATTGCTACAGCGCACCGGGTTCAGGGAACCTCGGGGATAGCTTTGCGACGGAAAATTCCGCATGGGCCGGGGTCCCTCCGATCGTAGGCAGACCTCTGCGTCACCGCATGGCTCCGACGGTGCGCCCGAGGAAATGACACGAATCTGAGATAGAACCCAGATGACCTGACGTGAGAGGACCGTGATCGGAACAGGTCAGTGGATCGCGAGATGACATCGGAAATGAGAACCGACGTCTTTTGTCGAGATTTAGAAAAGTTTGACAAGAATCGCCGGGCTAGTTTGACAAGAATCCGCCGTGTCTCGGGCACCTGTCAATCTTCGTTGCAATGGCAACGCGCGGATTTTCAATTTTCCGGCACCACGGTGCGTCGTAGTCTGTGCCCATGCCGTCGTCGGATCTGGAGGCGCAGATCGCCGAAATCCAAACTGCACTGCTGGAGCGATGCGACGCTCTCGGAGCGCGCACGGCCGACACCGTCTGGCGTGAGGTCGACTACTACGGCGACACGGGCCAAATCGGCAAAGGTGAGCTCACCGCCGACTGCCGGAGGACATTTCGGCAGATATTCGAAGCACTGAATGCCGATACCCCGTACTCGACCGATCGGCCGACCCAGATCGGGGAAGCGCGTGCGCGGGCGGGAATTCCCTTGCCGGCGATGTTGGAGGCGTTCGGCATCGCGGGGCGATTGGCCAGGGTCGAAATGGCGGACCTGGAGATCGCCCGTCCGGACCTCAGTCGAGAAGCATTCATTCGGATCTCCGAACGGTACTGGCTGGCACACGATACCTATACCGACGCGATGGCGGATGCCTACCGCGACACCGTGAGCCGGAAGGTTCTCAACCAGGCGGCTGAGCGCGCAGCATTGGCGGAAGCCCTCATCGACGGAAGAATCGTCGAGCAGGCGGATCTCTGGGAAATCGCGCAGATGTTGAAGCTGCCCGCTCGGGGGCCCTACGTCGCCGTTGCCGCCGAGTGCGCATCTTTGGGCCGGTCAGCCCTTCAGGGAATCGAGGCCAAGCTCGACAGCCTCGACATCGCCTCAGCCTGGCGACTTCTGCCCGATGTCCAACTCGGCCTGGTGTACGTCCGCGACGACGCGATGCTGGAGATTCTGAAGGGCACGCTGGCCCGCTTGGCCGTCAATCGCGTCGGCATCAGCTCGCGGTTCGACGACCTGCGGAATACGTCGCAAGGTGTGAAATACGCCCGGATAGCGTTGTCCGTCGAACCGCGTGAAGGGTCATTGGTCGCCACCTTCGAGGCAACGCCGCTGTCAATTGCCGTAGTCAGCGCTCCCGATGTGATGAAACAGCTCTCCTCGGCTGTTCTCGCCGGCTTCGCCGACGTCGACGAACGTGAGCGTGCAGTCCTGTTCAACACCTTTCGGGTGTGGGTAGATGCCGGCGGCGCGATCGGCGATGCCGCGCAGCAATTGCACTGCCACGCCAATACCGTGCGCCATCGGCTACGCCGAATCGGAGAAATCACCGGCAAGTCACCCGGTCGGCCAGCTGAGCTGGCGGAATTGTGCCTCGCGTTTGAAGTGGACTTCTTGGTGAGTTAGACAGTTCAAACCCACAACGCAGACGCGCTTGCGTTGTGGGGAGAACAATCCTTTCTTCTACACCGCCGCGGTGGTCGTTCTTTGGTGTACCTCTCGTACACGTCTGCGCATCCCCTGCTTGGAAAAGACCATCGAAAGGCGCGTTCATGGCGAACCCATCCGGCACCGGTAAGTACCGCGACGTCCGTGAGTACCTCGAGGAACTTGACCGCCGCGGTCTGCTGAGGCGGGTATCGCGCTCCATCAACAAGGACACTCAGGTGATGCCGCTGGTGCGCTGGCAGTTCCGCGGCCTGGGGCCCGAGCAGCGCACCGGTTGGCTGTTCGAGAACCTCACCGATTCGCGGCAGCGCAGCTTCGATGCCCAGATGGCGGTTGCCATCGTGGGCGCCTCACCGCCGGTCTACGCCGCGGCCATGGGGGTTGATTCCCCGGACGAGATCGCCGCGAAGTGGGCGGAGTGTCTGGAGAATCCGATCCCGCCGGGGACGGTCGCGGCCGCGGACGCGCCCATCAAAGAGAACATCATCACCGGCGACGACATCGTCTCCAGCGGTGGGATCGACGCGTTACCGGTGCCGGTGGTCAATCCGGGCACCGATTCCTCGGCCTATTTCAGCGCGCCGATCTGGATCGCCAAGGATCCCGAGACCGGCGTCTACAACGCCGGAACCTATCGGGTGATGCTGAAGGCGGCTGACCGCACCGGTGTGCTGATGATGTCCGGTCAGGACGAGCGCGGGTTCTGGGAGAAGGCTCGCCGGCTCGGGAAGCCGTTGGAAGCCGTTCTGATCCTGACTCCGCCACCGTCGCTGTCGCTGTGCGCTGTCGACAAGATGAACATCTCCGAGTACGACGCGGCGGGTGCGCTCAACGGTGCACCGCTGGAGTTGGTTGCGGCCGAGACGGTGGACCTGCTTATCCCGGCGCGTGCCGAGATCGCCATCGAGGGCCGTGTCCGCACCGACATTCTGGAGATGGAAGGTCCCTTCGGCGAGTTCGGCGGGTACGTCGGCGCCGAGGACTACCAGATGATCTTCGAGGTCACCGCCATCACCCACCGCAACAAGCCGATCCTGCAGGCCTTCATCAGCGAGATGCCGCCGAGCGAGAGCTCCTGCTTGCGCAAGTTCGGCTGGGAGGGCTTCCTGGAGGGGGAACTGCGAACCAAAGCGCCGAACATGCGCAAGGTCAGCATCCTCGAAATGTCGGGGTCGGCCAACATCGTGGTGATCGAATTCCACCAGCCGGTTGCCGGGGAGGTATGGAACACCCTGCGGGCAGCGGCCTCATCGCGCAACTTTGCGGCGTGGAAGTGGGTGATCGGCGTCGACGACGATATCGACAGCAACGACCTCCAGAGTGTGATGTGGGCGTTGTCCTGGCGGGGGCAGCCGCACAAGGACGTTCAGATCCAGCGTGGTCGCAACACTGACCTGGACCCCTCGGGCGCACCGGTCGAGGCGTCGTTCACCGATCGGACCTACCCCGACGGCCTGGGCGGTTCGCAGATCATGATCGCCCCCCCCCAAACCGGGCCCTCCCCGCCGGTGGCGCTGCCGACCAAGGAGTTCATGGATGAAGCCAAAGAGATCTGGGAAGAGCTGAACCTGCCGACACTCACCCCGCACAAGCCCTGGCATGGATACGAACTCGGGTACCTCCCCGACCGCTGGGCAGTTGCAGCCAAGCGCGCTGTCGAGGGTCAATACCTCCAAACCGGCGAGGAATACAAGAAGATCCGAACCAAGGTGTCCTACTTCGACGACGGCATCGTCGTTGAACCGACCTCGGGAGCTGATTCATGACGACTCTTCGACACGCCATCGCGATCTCCGCACCCCGATCGGAGGTGTACGCCGCACTGGCGAACATCGATCACATGCGTGAGTGGCATGAGGGAACGATGACGGGCGAGGCCGTCCCGGGCAAGACGGTGACGTGGACGCCGAAACCGGGACTGACCTTCGGCTGGCGGATCGACGAACTCAACAAGGACACCTCGATCGTGCGGACCGCGGTCGAGGGGCCGGGCAACACCGTCGGCAAGACGCTGACGATCAGCCTGGCGGACCTGCCCGACGGCCGCACCGAAGTCTCATTGGCGGATGGCGAGTGGGCCGCCGATGACCCGCATCTGGCGTACTGCAACACCTATTGGGGCGGGGTCCTGAACCGGCTGAAGTCCTACGTCGAGAAGTCATAGCGAAGGCGTGCAACGGCAACGTCTGATCATCGGTGTCAGCGGCTCGAGTGCCCCGCACCTTGCCTTCGCGACGCTGAAGGCGCTGCATAACCATCCTGAAATCGAGACTCACCTCGTCGTCTCCACAGGCGCCGACAAGACGATCGAGTTCGAAATGGGCGCCAGCCGAGGTGATTTCGAAGAGCTTGCCGACGTGGTGTACGACCCGGGGGATTTCGGCGCGGCGATTTCCTCGGGATCGTTTCGCACGATCGGCATGGCGGTGGTGCCGTGTTCGATGAAGACGTTGGCCACGATCGCCACCGGAACCGTCAGTGACTTGCTGACCCGAGCCGCCGACGTGTGTCTCAAGGAGCGGCGCCGACTGGTGCTGGTTCCGAGGGAAACCCCGTTGAGCCTCATCCACATTCGCAACATGGAGACCGTCACCCTCGCCGGAGGAACGGTCATGCCACCGGCCCCGGCCTTCTACCACCAACCCCAAACCTGACCCATCCCGGTGAGTCCGGAGACTGCGTTGTTTGAATCACCCCGCCATGGTTGGGGTGCGTCTGTGATCGTAGTGGAGCTTCTCGGCGGCCTCGG
>JAHBAP020000013.1 GCA_018500005.2 Mycobacterium sp.
ACCTTGGTGTTGGCCTTCCAGGTGCTGCCGCTGTCGAGGTCGGGGCCACGCCATACCCACGCGGCGAAGCCTTGATCGGGATAGGTCAGGGTGTTCGACTGCCCGCGATCCGGGTCCGCCCCAACATGGACATTTAGTGCCGAGCCAGCCCTGCAGCAGAACTCGAACCCGACCTGGGGCGCCCGAAAGAAGAGGTTCTCCGCGCCGACGTACAGCTTCCAGACGCCATCGACTTTGATGAGGTAGCGGTGGCCGAAGTCTCCGGTCCTGGTGGACGTGAAACTCTCGCCGATGGCGAGTGTGGTCTTGTATTCCCAGGTCGACGAATCGTGGCGTGGCGCATACCAAATTTCGAAGTTTTCTTCCGATTCATTGCGGATGGTCAATTGGACGTTGCCCTCACCGAAACCGGAGGAGCCGCCGCTGCCGGGTCCGACACCGCCGCCCCCGAGCCCGGCGTTGGACAGGGCCCGCCTGGCGAGCAGGAGTCCGCCGGCGATCAGGTCCTTCGCCGGGCCGGCAGGCAAATGCGACGCCCGGTACGCGGCGTTATCGACAAGCTTGTAGAGGACCGCGCCGATGCGCTGCAACACCGGTCCGGGTGATCGCGTCGACGCCGCCGCGACGGGCGCAGACGCGGAAGCGATGGGCGCGGCAACAGCTGCGGCACTGCGGGGCGAGACCTCCTGTGCGCCAGCGGGACCCGCCTGCGGCGCGGTCGGAGTCACCACGGCGGCGGGCGCGGCAGCAGCTTGTTGAAAATCTGCGGCGGTTGGAACCGTGTCAATGATCCGCTCACGGTGCGGGGTTACGACGAAGCGGGACGTGGACGACGCCGCGGACCCGGGCACCGGCAACCCGGCGTCCACGCGGCGGAACTCCGACTTCGGCCGCTCCAGGATCGCCGAATCAATGCGGGGGACCGCCGCCGCGGGTGGAGTCTGAACAGTGAGGGTCGCTGACACCCGGGCGGACACGCGCGCCCCACTAGCGGGCGCGGGAGACAGCCCGGACGTCCTCGAGCCGCGGTGGTGGCCCGCGCGGGGGGTGCTTGCCGCGGAGGCCGCGCCGGCATCGGAATCATTGCCGGGCGGTTCGGCCCCGGCTACGCCCACCCCGAGAGGGCTGAGCCAGGCAAAACTCGCGAGGGCCATCGACGACGCGATGCGTGCTCCGTTCCCCATCACTGACCTTTACCTCCTGGGCCTTACCTCGCCGAGAAGCCCACGCGTGGCGAGAAGCCTAAATCTCATCTGGAGCTGGTCACAACAAATACAAGCCGCCAGCACCAGCCCCCGCGAAGTCGACTATTGACATATCAAGTCCCGCGTCCTAACCATGAAACATGCCTGACGAAATGTCTCATCCCGAATTTTGGCTTCGGGGCGGGGAGAGCTGGGCCGACCCCTGGCCGATGTACACCGCCCTGCGGGACCACGATCCGGTTCACCATGTCATTCCCGACGACCCGACACAGTCCTACTGGGTTTTGTCGAGGCATGCCGACATCTGGGCCGCCGCCCGTGACCACGACACCTTCTCGTCCGCCCAGGGGCTGACCGTCAACTACGGCGAACTCGAACTCATCGGCCTGCAGGACAATCCGCCGATGGTGATGCAGGACCCGCCCGCCCACACCGAGTTCCGCAAACTGGTCTCGCGCGGGTTCACCCCCCGCCAGGTCGAGACCGTCGAACCGCAGGTGCGCGCCTTCGTCGTCGAGCGCATCGAGCGACTGCGCGCCGACGGCGGCGGTGACATCGTCACGGAGTTGTTCAAACCGCTGCCTTCGATGGTCGTCGCGCACTACCTGGGTGTCCCGGAGGCCGACCGGACTCAGTTCGACGGCTGGACGGAGGCGATCGTCGCGGCGAGTACCGAGCCAGGCGGACTGATGAGTGCGACCGAGGCTCTGCTGGGTATGACGGGCTACTTCACCGAGCTCATCGATCGACGACGACGTGATCCCGGCGACGACGTCGTCTCCCATCTGGTGGAAGCCGGGGTGGGCGCCGACGGGGACGTCGCGGGAACCCTGTCGATCCTCGCGTTCACCTTCACGATGGTCACCGGGGGCAATGACACCACCACCGGACTGCTCGGCGGGGCTGTTCAACTGCTCGACAGCAATCGTGATCAACGTCGACTGCTGGTGGAGGATCCCGGACTGATCCCCGACGCCGTAGAGGAGTTCCTGCGGTTGACCTCACCGGTACAAGGTCTGGCGCGCACCACAACCCGCGATGTCACCCTGTACGGCACCGTAATCCCGGCCGGCCGAAAGGTGCTGCTGCTCTATGCGTCGGCCAACCGCGACGAACGGCTGTACGGCCCGGACGCCGCCGATCTCGACGTCACCCGCCGCCCGCGCAGCATCATGACCTTCAGCCACGGGGCACACCATTGCCTCGGCGCCGCCGCCGCCCGGATGCAGTCCCGGATCGCGCTGACCGAACTGCTCGCCCGCTGCCCGGATTTCGAGGTCGACCTGAACGGGATCGTCTGGGCGGGAGGCAATTACGTGCGCCGGCCACTCTCGGTTCCGATAGCGATGGGCCGCTGACGTGCCCGACTGGTTGGGGCCGCAGCGCTCGGCGGCGGCATGTGACCGCATCCTGGAGGCGGCCGCGATGCTTTTCGCCGAGCGGGGTGTGGAATCGGTCGGCATGAACGACATCGCCCGAGCGGCGGGCTGTTCACGTGC
>JAHBAP020000546.1 GCA_018500005.2 Mycobacterium sp.
AACCAGGGGGTTTACGACGGTCAACTCCAGATTGTGCCGTTCGGCGATCGCCCCCCAGTAGTCCACACTGGCCCCGCCCAACGGATCGGCGCCGATCCGGATACCCTCGGCGCGAATGGCGTGGATGTCGACGACATTCGGCAGGTCGGAGACATAGGCGTCCAGGTAGTCGTGACGCTGAGCGTGCTGCAACGCCTTGGCCAGTGGCACCCGCTTCACCTGCCGCAGGCCGTCGCGCAGGATCTCGTTGGCCCGGTTGGCGACGGCCCCGGTCGCGTCGGTGTCGGCCGGCCCGCCGTTGGGCGGGTTGTACTTGAAGCCGCCGTCACGCGGTGGGTTGTGCGACGGGGTGACGACGATTCCGTCGGCCAAGTCCGAGGTACGGCCGCGGTTGTAGGTAAGGATGGCGTGGCTGACCGCCGGCGTCGGTGTGTAGCGGTCGGCCGAATCGATCAGCACCACAACGTCATTGGCGGCCAGCACCTCCAGCGCGGAAACCCACGCCGGTTCGGACAGCCCGTGGGTGTCGCGGCCGATGAACAGCGGGCCGGTCGTGCCCTGCGCCGCCCGGTATTCGGCGATGGCCTGGGTGGTGGCCAGAATGTGCGCCTCGTTGAACGCGCCGTCCAGACTGGATCCGCGGTGCCCGGAGGTTCCGAAGGCGACCTGTTGGACGACGTCGTCGGGGTCCGGGTCGATCGTGTAATAAGCCGTCACCAGGTGAGGCACGTCGACGAGGTCTTCAGGGAGCGCCGGTTGCCCGGCGCGGGGATTGGCCACCATGTCCACGATTCTGCCGCCGGAAGGCAATACTGAACCGGTGTTCGGCCATGACAACCGGGAACTGGCGGCGGTGTTCACCGGCGGCGCCCTGGGAACCGCCGCCCGCGCCGCGTTGAACGCCTGGACCGCACCCCAGCCGGGGCACTGGCCGTGGGCGACCTTCATCGTCAACATCGTCGGCGCATTCATCCTGGGCTTCGTCACCACGCGCCTGCTCGAACGCCTGCCGCTGTCGGCCTACCGGCGTCCGCTGCTGGGCACCGGACTGTGCGGCGGCCTGACCACTTTCTCCACCATGCAGGTCGAAACCCTGCAGATGATCGAGCACCACCACTACGGCCTGGCGGCGGCCTACACGCTGATCAGCGTCACCGCCGGACTGCTGGCGGTGTACGCGGCGACCTCGTTGGTCCGCAAGGTGAGTTTGCGATGAGCGCAGCGATCTGGGCTGGGGTCCTCATCATCGGCGGTCTGGGATCGGTTGCCCGGTTCGTGGTCGACCGCGCCGTCGCCCGCAGAGCCGCCCGGTCGTTCCCGTTCGGCACGCTGACTGTCAACGTCACAGGCGCGGTGCTGCTGGGCTTCGTCACCGGACTGGCGCTCAGCCATCAGGCCGCCCTGCTGGCCGGCACCGCGTTCGTCGGCGCCTACACGACGTTTTCCACCTGGATGTTCGAAACCCAGCGACTCACCGAGGAACGTCGGGTCGGCCCGGCGGTGGCCAACGTGGTGCTCAGCGTCGTCCTCGGGATCGCCGCAGCGGCAGCCGGCCAACTCCTGGCGGGGTCGCTGTGAACGACGACATCTCGCTGAAACTGACCGCCTACTTCGCCGAACGGGAGCGTTCCGGTTCCCGGTTCCTGGCCGAGGCGATGTTCGACCTGTTCGCCCAACGACGGGTCGCCACCAGCGTCATGCTGCGCGGCATCTCCGGATTCGGCCACGGGCGCGTCATCCGGACCGACGAATCGCTGACGCTCTCCGACGACCCGTCGGTGGCGATCATCGCCGGCGACTCCCCCGAGCGTATTGGCGACCTCGCCCCGGAGGTGATCACGATGACCACTGGTGGCCTGATCACCCTGGAACGCGCTCGACTGCTCAGCGAGCGCACCTTCGTCAAGCTACCCGATGGCGAGGACTCGGTGAAGCTCACCGTCTACGTGGGTCGAAACCGCCGGATCGACGGCGTCCCGGCCTACAAGGCGGTGTGCGATCTGCTGCGCAACAACGGCTTTGACGGCGCGTGGGCCTTCCTCGGCGTCGACGGTACCGCCCACGGCGAGCGGCATCGGGCCTATTTCATCGCCCGCAACGCCGACGTCCCGGTGATGATCATCGCCGTGGGCCGCGCCGGGCAGGCTCAACGGTGCGTCGCCGAACTGTCAGCCGTGCTCGACCGGCCGCTGCTGACGGTGGAACGCGTCGGGTTGTGCAAGCACCACGGGCGGCTACTGGAACGTCCCGCCGCGTTACCAAGCACCGACAGCCAGGGCCGGCCGCTGTGGCAGAAGCTGATGGTGTTCACCTCCGAGTCCGACCGTCGCGAGGGGGTACCGATCCACCGCGCCGTGGTGCGCAAGCTGTGGGAGTCGCGGGCCGCCAGTGGCGTGACGGTGCTGCGCGGGGTATGGGGCTTTGAAGGCGATCGAGAACCCCACGGCGACAAGTTCTTTCAATTCGGCCGCCAGGTGCCGGTGATGACCGTCGTCGTCGACACTCCGGAACGCATCGCGGCCAGTTTCGGCATCATCGACGAACTCACCGAGCAGCGCGGTCTGGTGACCTCTGAGATGGTCCCGGCCCGCATCGGCATCGATGCCGGCCAGCCCGATGGCGACATCAGCCTGGCCGACTACCACTACTGAGCTATTGGGCCTCGCGACTGTCGGCCAGCACAGTCAGCAGTACAACCGAATCGGAGTCGGCATGCAGTCCGTGGCGTTCCGGGGGGATCACCAGCAGGTCGCCGCTTTCGCCGACCCAGGTGTCTAAGCCGGCAGTCACCCGCACCCTTCCCTGCAGAACCTGCAAGGTGGCCTGCCCTGGACTGTTGTGCTCAGCCATTTCCGAACCACCGGTCAGTGCGATGAGCGTCTGGCGCAGCATGTGGTCATGGCCGCCGTGCACAGTGTGCGCCGCACGCCCCGCGCTGGAGGACCGGGCGACCTGCAGCTGCTCCTCGGCAAGCTTCGTCAGCGAAATTCCGTCCATAACCGTCCCCTTCCTCACCGCTCTCCCCGAGATCGACAGCAGGGTTGCGGAACAATCCGAATCACGACCATGATGTCGATCTCGCGGACCTAGGCGAGCAGCAATACGCCGCTCACTATCAATGCAACCACCTTGACCGCCTCGAGTCCCACATAGACGAAGTGGGCCCGGGACCGCCCGGACACCGCGACCGAAGCGTCGGCCAGCACCGCGTCGGAACGGCGGGTCAGAGCGGGCCGCACACCGAGCACCTGCGCGCCCAGTGCCACCACCGCCAGACCCAGCGCGATGTGGGCCCCGGTCGATGCGCGGCCGAGAATCACCGCGACCAGTGCCACCGCTGCCAGCACCACCTCGCAGATGTTGAGCGCCCGGAACACCAGTCGTCCGATCCCCAAACCGAGTTGGATGGTCACGCCCGGGGCCCGAAACTTCAGCGGCGCCTCCAGGAAAGAGATCGCCAGCACCATCCCGAGCCACACGAAGACCGACGCGACCGCCAAGCCCAACCAGTGGTTCATGCTTCGATCATTGCACTGCGTCGAGCCTGCGCCCAGATCGCCCGCGCCCCAGAAACGATGCTTCAGAAGCAGACTCGTTGATGAGCGACGCCGTTCAGCGCCACTGCCCGGGCGCTCGCCAGTTGGGCACCATGTCGTCGACGTTGGGGATCCATTGTTTGACTTGCCCCGGCGGCAGCGGATTACCGGGCCCACCGATGTTGACCCCCGGCCCGGGGATACCGGGAACCCACGGATGCCAGGAGTCGGCATGTCCGATACCGGTACCTATGGCCAACGCCGCACCGCTGAGGGCACCGACTGCCAGCGTCCAGACGATCCTGCCCATGCCACCTCCCGACGGCTCTAACGCTATAAAGGTACCCGGATCGGCGAGGCGGAAGGACGGTTGACGACACCATGGGTGTGCAACGACTCGGGGCGGGGATCACCGTCGCGCTCACGGCGACCATCGCGCTGGTGGGTTGTGCCGCCACGAAGCCGTCCGACAGCCCGGCGGCGTCGTCCCCGGAATCGTCCCCCCAGGCCACCGCCTCGGGCAGCGTGGCCCCGCCTTCCACGCAACCGCCGCGCACCGAGAAGTGGATCGAACTCAAGCCCGGGGACTGCCTCGCCGAGCCGCCGTCGGCCGATCCGGCGGTGGTCACGGTCGCCGTGGTCGACTGCTCGCAACCGCATCTGGCCGAGACTTTTCTGCGCGCCCCGATCCCGGTGGACGCCGCGCTGGAAGGCACCGCCAATGCCCAGTGCGAGGCCGGACTCCTGCAGTACACCGGGCGCGCTTCGGCTGGTAGTCCGTACACCATCTCCTACCTGATCGACTCCGACCAGGACCGCACCGAGAACAATCCGTTGCCCAGCACCGTCATCTGCCTCTTGCAGGGCGCCCAGGGGCAGACGCTGACCGGATCCGCACGCGGGTAATAACCGAACTGCCGCCGAACATGCCCGCGGAAGTCATGTGAGCAAAGCCGCGGCGCGTGATCCGCGTCCGGTTCGACCGAGTTGCTTAATAGGTAACCCTTAGTTAGGTTAGCCTCACCATCAAGAGAATGGAGAGGCCGTGCGGGAAACAATCCCCCTCAGCGCCCCGGACCTGTCGGCCCAGCTGGTGGGCAGCGGACTGATCGGTCTGCGCGAAGGGCTCGAGGCCGGGATCGTCGTCATGGTCCTGGTG
>JAHBAP020000230.1 GCA_018500005.2 Mycobacterium sp.
GGCCCGGGTTGCGCCGGTGGTAGTCGGCGACGGCGTCGGCGGAGACGTCTACGTCGGCGGTGACCTTCGCGAAGAGCGCCCGGGCCAGCGGGCCGGCCAGTGCGCCGGCGGCGATACTGCCGATCTCCAGTCGCGCGGTGAGGTCGGGCAGGACGTCGGCCTCGCCGGGCGCCGCCGAACCGTCGACACCGAGCGCCACCGCCTCGACCGCCACCACCCGTTCGGGGACGAGCAGTTGGGTCAGCCAGCGCCGCAGTTGGCGGCCCTCGCTGGTATTCGGGCGCGGCAGGGCGGCGGTCTGCGGACAGGCCCGCAGCACCGCCTCGCGGGCGTCGACCTCAGACACCGGGACCGGCGAACCGCCCACCGTGGCAGCAACGTTCATCGGACCGTCACCGCAACCGCAGGGGTGTAGAGCAGTCGGCCGGCGCAGCCGATCCGGATCAGCGCCCACCACCGACCCGGCGCCACCCAGTGCGGCGGGGCGATATCGAAGCCGACTTCGACGCTGGATTGCGCGGGCAGCCTGGCGCCCAGGGAGGCCGGCCCGATCCATTCCCAGGTTCCCCAGGGGCTGATCAGGTGCGCCTCGAGGTCGAGGTCGCCGTGGGCTCCGCTGGCCACGGTGGCGCTCAGCCGGGCGGTCTTTCCGCGCTCGACGACGATATCCGCGGTGACCTGATCTACCAGTCGCAGCAGGTCCGCATCTGGTTCGCCCACGGTGATGACGCAGATGTCCTCGACGTGCTGGCGCCAGGCCGGCGGCACGTCACCGGTCAGGGCCAGATCGGCGCGCACCGGGTAGTGGCCGGGCGCGGCGTCCTCGGGCACCTGCACGGTGAACGCGGCGTCGCGATATCCGCGGGGCGGCAGTTCGAAAGTTCCATCCCCGTGCCGGCCCGGTGCCCACATTCGGGTGGCTGCTTTTCTCTCGTCGTCCTCCCAGCCGCGGGGATGGCGGATCCGGACTGCGCCGGCGATGCTGGCGTCGCTGCAGTCGCTGGCGACGGTCAGCCGCAGCCGTACGGTGTCGCCGGGCCGGGCGGTCACCGTCTCGGGGTGCAGGTGGGCAACGGCCGGTAGTCCGCCCAGCGGGGCGGGCCCGCGGTTGTGCAGCCAGTAGCGGGCGTAAAGGGGTTGTGCGGGTTCGGCGTCGGGTGCCAGCTGCTGCCCGGTACCGTTGATAACCTTCTCGACGTCGAATTGTGTTGCCAGAGTGGTGATCTGGTATCCGTGCAGCTTCAGCGGATCCTCCCCGCTGGTGCGCGGCGCCTCCAGCAGGTCAGCCGGGGCTACGTCGGTGATCGCGCCCACCGAGGTGGTGATCCGCGCCTCGGCGGGTGAGCCGACGGTTTCGACGAGGCGGACGGTGACCTTCGCCGGGTCGACCGGGCGGGCGCTGCCGACGGCGGTCGGGTTGCCGGATGCTTTGAGGGCTCCCAGGGCCACCGGCCCGGGGGGCTCGACGGAGAGCAGGGAGCCGTCGGCGGACAGTCCGGCACTTCCACCGGCGATCGGCACGGCGATCAGTGGGTGGTTGAATTCGGCGCTGCGCGTGGGCATTGCGATCGCGCGCCAATCCCCCGTTCCGGAGACCAACGCGAAATCGAACGCGTGGCTCCAGTGCTGCAACTGGAAGTTCGATCCGTCCGGCGCCCTGCGCTGCGGCGGGTCGATCCACACTCCGGAGGGCCATCCGGTGCAGGACCGCATCAGGGAGGTGTGCAGGGTGCCGTCGTGTTCGACAGCGAAACCGGGGACGCCCCGGTTGATCAGTCCGACGGTGCGGGATTCGAAATCCCCGCACTCGGTGGGAATTTCTTGGTCCACGTCGATCTCGGCATCGTCGAGGTCGGACACCACTGAGGAGACCGCCCCGTCCCCGGCGAGGATCAGCACCGGCAGTTCCAACACGCCCCGCAGGTCGGCGTCGGGAACCCAGACGCTGCCCAGATCCCTGGCTGCGGGCACCAGGACCCGAGCCCGACCCTGCGCGAGTTGACGTTTCAGCTCGGCGGCGTAGGCCGGATCGGCGGCGGCGAGCACCGCGGCGGTGAATGCGTTCTCGTCCGGGCCGCCTAGCGAGATGCGGGCATCGGGCAGATTGGAGTCGACCTCCAGGTGGCCATAGCGGGGGCGGTCCGCGGCACTGCAGGTGGCGGTTACCCCGGCGCGGACCAGGGCGACCATCAGGTCGCGGGCTTCGGAGTCGGCTGTGCCGTCGGCCTCGGTCGGTACGACCACCTCGGCGACCGCCACTGCGCGCGTCTGATGTCCGACCCGGATGCGCGCGCAGGAGGACAGCCCGAACCAGCCGTGCGCCGGATTGTCCAGTGTCCAGGGATGTTTGGCCGAGTCGACGGCGCGGTCCGCTCCGGAGGAGTGGTCGTGCATGAGGCCGAAGCCGCGGCCCACCACGGCGTCGCCGACCTCGCTGACCGGAAGGGCGCCCGGTACCGGGCAGGGCCAGCGCAGTCGTACCAGCCGGTCGGCGCCGGTGAAGTCGTCGATGGTGATTCGGCAGTCCACCCGGTCGACGCCCTGCCACAGCGTGATGGTCTGGGTGTAGCGCAATTGATCGCCGACGGTCCCCCGCACCACGAGTCGCTCGCCCAGTGGGCTGCGGTAGGCCTGCACCGTCGCGGGCGAAGCCGACGAGGATTCCAGCGGCCC
>JAHBAP020000278.1 GCA_018500005.2 Mycobacterium sp.
CCTTCGTCGGCAGCGTCAGATGTGTATAAGAGACAGTCCTGGGACCGTTCGCCTTGACGAATCTGCTTCTGCCGCAGGTTCGTTCGCAGGTCATCATCGTCGGGTCGGAGGCGCATCGCTCCGCGACGCTGCGGCTCGACGACATGCACCTGCGCAACCACACGTGGAACCCGATGGGCGCCTACGCGCGATCCAAGCTGGCCGGGATGTTGTGGGGCCTGGAACTCGACCGCCGACTGCGAGCAGCGGAGTCGAAGGTCGTCGCACACCTGACCCACCCGGGTTGGGTGGCCTCGAACCTTTCGCACGTCTCCGATTCGCCGCTGATGTCCGCCGCGCACCGGACGGTGAAATTCCTCGCCGACCGGGTGGCCAACACCATCGACGAGGGTGCGGCGCCGACGCTGTACTGCATCAGCGAACCGATCCCGCCCGGCAGTTACGTGGGCGTCACCGGCAGGTTCGGTTTGCGGGGCGACCCGGTGCTCATCGGCCGCTCGGCGGTCGCCTGCGACTACGGCGCCGCGGCGGAACTGGTCGCGTTCGCCGAACGGGAAACCGGCACGATACTGCCGGTGTAGCCGCCACAGGTGACTCAGTCGGTGTGGCGGCTACAAGTTAGGCTCGGCTACATGCCTTTGCTCTTCAACCCCAGCACCTATGACCCGAAGTCGTTCGACGCCGACACCCGCGCGCAATTGCTCGCGCTTGTCGACTTCTTCGAAACCAAGGGCCTGGCCCGCAACAAGGAGGAGTACTACTCCGGCGAGTGGTACACCGATTTCCTCAAACTGATTGCCGATAGGAAGATCTTCGCCACCTTCGGCACCCCGGCCGAGGTGGGTGCACTGGTCGGTGACGACAAAGCACGCTGGGACCTGGCCCGGATCAACGAGCTCAACGAGATCCTCGGCTTCTACTCGCTGGCGCACTGGTATGCCTGGCAGGTCTCGGTGCTGGGCCTGGGGCCGGTCTGGCTGAGCGCCAGAGCAGGCCCGCAAACAGGTGGCCACCCTGCTCGACGAGGGCAACATCTTCGGGTTCGGCCTGTCCGAGCGCGAGCACGGCGCCGACATCTATTCCTCGGACATGATCCTGACCCGCACCGAGGACGGCTACAGCGCCACTGGCGGTAAGTGGTACATCGGCAACGGCAACGCCGCCGGACGGCTGAGCGTGTACGGCAAGTTCGCCGACGACGATCCCAACACCCCGGCGAGCATGTGTTCTTCCTCGTCGACCCAAGCCACCCCGGCTACGAACTGCTCAAGAACGTCGTCGCCGGCCAGATGTTCGTCGCCGCCTTCAACCTGCATGACTACCCGGTGGCGCCGCACGACATCCTGCACGTCGGCAAGGCCGCGTTCGACGCCGCCTTGGGCACCGTCAACGTCGGCAAGGTCAACCTCGGCTGGGCCAGCATCGGCATCTGCGAGCACTCCTTCTACGAGGCAGTCACCCACGCGCACAACAGGATTCTGTACGGCAACCGGGTCACCGACTTCCCACACGTGCGCCGCATGCTGGGCGACGCCTACGCCCGACTGATCGCGATGAAGATCTTCGCCGCCCGATCCACCGACTACTTCCGGTGCGCCAGCGAGGACGACCGCCGATTCCTGCTGTTCAACCCGATCACCAAAGCCAAGGTGACCAGCGAGGGCGAGCGCGTCATCGACCTACTGTGGGACGTCATCGCCGCCCGCGGCTTCGAACGCGACACCTACTTCAGTCGGGCGGCCACCGACATCCGCGCACTGCCCAAACTGGAAGGCACCGTGCACGTCAACATCGCACTGGTGCTCAAATTCATGCCGCGTTACCTGGGCGCCGCACACGGCGCCGCGCAGGACTGCCCGGTGATCCCGGTCCGCCAGGACGCCGGCGACGACGCCTACCTGTTCCATCAGGGTCCGGCCAAGGGCCTGGGGGCCATCGGCTTCGCCGACTGGCGCCCGGCGTTCGACCGGTTCGCCCACCTGCCCAACGTCGCGATCTTCCGCGAGCAGATCGACGCGTTCACCCAACTGGTGATGACCGCCCCGCCGACCGAGTCGCAGCAGAAGGATCTGGACTATCTGCAGATTCTGGGGCAGCTGTTCACCCAAATCGTCTATGCGCAGCTGATTTTGGAGTCCGCGGCCCTGGCACTCGATGCCGGTGAGACCCGGCCTGATTCGGTGAGTGATCTGTCGGATCTGACCGAGGCGCACCTCGATCGGATGTTCGGCGTATTCATTCAAGACATGGCCGATCAGGCGGTGGCCCTGCACGGCCAGGCCTCGGCTACCGACGCGCAGAGCACCGCCGCGCTGGCGATCGTACGTAAACCGCGGATCGACGCCGACGCCGAGGACAAGTTCGTCTCAGAGGTGTTGTCCTACAGCGGAACCTACGAGATGAAGGCTTAGACGGCCGCGACAGCGATCTGGTAGCCGCTGCCCGACGGGCGCCCGGCCGCAGCGGAACGGTTGAGACCCCATCCGTTGAGCAGCGGCGCCAGCCTGGCCGCCACCCGGATGAGGGCCGTCACGGTCTTTCCGACCGCTCGCCCCACCAGGTTGCCGATCGGATTGTCACCGATCAGGGAACCGACGGCCTGCCCGACAGCGGTGCCGACGGCGGCCTGGAGAGCGGGCTGGTCGATGACGGCCTGCACCACTGTCGTCGTCAGTTCACTCACCGAAGCGCCGCCGACGATGGCCGGCGCGATATCGCTGACCAACTCCTGCACTGCGCTGTCTTCGATTAGGGAGTCCACCGCCACCGCCAGAACTTCACCGACGACGGGGCCCAGATTGGCGTCGCCGATCAGGTTCACGACGATCTCCTCGGCCACTGCACCGACCGCATCCTGAACGGCGGAGTTTCCGAGGATCCCGTGTAG
>JAHBAP020000136.1 GCA_018500005.2 Mycobacterium sp.
CCCGGCCCTGGTAACCGACATCGGTGCGGGCGCGCCCGTGCTGGTGGTCAGCGACGCGGGCCTGCCGCTGATCAACGATCCCGGCTACCGACTGGTGACCGCGTGCATCGAAGCCGGCCTCACGGTGTCCTGCCTGCCCGGGCCGTCGGCGGTGACCACCGCGCTGGCCGTGTCCGGGCTGCCGTCGGACCGGTTCTGCTTCGAGGGCTTCGCGCCTCGGAAACAAGCGGCGCTGCGCAACTGGCTGGCCGGCCTGGCCGGCGAGGCGCGCACCGCGGTCTTCTTCGAGTCGCCGCGGCGGCTGGCGGAGTGTCTGGGCGATGCCGTCGAACAGTTGGGGAAGGACCGTCGCGCGGTGGTGTGCCGTGAGCTGACCAAGACCCACGAGGAGGTCCGCCGGGGCACGCTGGGTGAACTGGCGGCCTGGGCGGCCGACGGGGTGCTCGGGGAGATCACCGTCGTGCTGGGCGGCGCGGCGCCGGTGGCAGATGTGGACGCACTGGTGGCCGAGGCGTCGGCGTTGGTCGACGGGGGGATGCGGGTCAAGGACGCCTGCGCCGCGGTCATCGGTGCGCATCCTGGTGCGCCGTCGCGGCGCGCACTCTACGACGCGGTCCTGCGGGCCCGGGAGTAGTCGCGATCGACGATCGCGGCGGCCTTGTCGAGGCACTCTTGCCACTCAGCAGCGGGGTCGGAGTCCGCGGTGATGCCTCCGCCCACACCGAGTACCGCCCGGCCCGATCCATCGAACTCCACGGTGCGGATCGCCACGTTGAGCTCGCAGCCGGCGATCGGCGAGGCCATCCCCACCGTGCCGCAGTAGATACCTCGCCGATGCGGCTCCCATTGCGAAACTAGCTGCCGTGCGCGAGTTTTCGGGGTTCCGGTGACCGAGGCGGGCGGGAAGGTCGCGGCTAGTAGTTCGCCGTTGGACACCTCGCTGGGGATTTCTGCAGACACCGTCGACACCAGATGCCACACCCCGGGCGCGGGTCGCACCGCCAGCAGTTCGGGAACGGTTACCGAACCGGTGCGGGCCACTCGGCCAAGGTCGTTGCGCACCAGGTCGACGATCATGATGTTCTCCGCGACGTCCTTGGCGGAGGCCCGCAGCCGTTCGGGATCGGCGTGCAGGGGCAGGGTTCCCTTGATAGGGCTTGAGGACACCTGCTCGCCGACCCGACGAAGGAACAACTCCGGCGACAGTGAGGCCACGGCACCCCAGTCGCCGGCAACGTAGGCGGCCCGGGCGGGCGTGGTTCGGGACACCGCGTCGGTGAAGAAGTGCAGCGGAAAACCGGTTGTGGTTCCGGTGAACTGCGTGCAGACACAGGCCTGGTAGACCTCGCCGCCGCGAATCGCCTCAAGACAGGACAGCACACCGGCTCGGTGGGCGTCGGCATCCGGCGCCGCCCAGGCGATATCGCATCGGCCGATATCGGCCGGGGCACTCAGCGCCGGTTTGATCCAGCCGGGAAGAGCTGCGCCGGTGAGGCTTTCGTACCACCACACATCGTCGTGGTCGAGACGAAGGACGCAATCGGTCCATCCGCCGGCGGCCTCGGGTATCCGCGGCGGCGCTCCGTCGGCGCCGGGATCGGGGTAGGACAGGTAGCCGATCCACCCTCCGCCCACCGCATCGCTTCGGCTGCCCGGGGTGGTATCGAATACCGCTGCCGGGTCGGCCGGACCTGCAGCGAGGGTCGGGGCGATCACCGCCTTCGAGCCGAACCACTCACCGATCAGCGCGGCCGGAGGCGCCTGTCCCGTCGATCGTGTGCCCGCGTGCAGTGCGCGCAGCAGATCGGCGGGGGAGCTGAGGGTGTCGAGTCGCTCCACGCGCATCGGCATAGCTTGCCCGTCCGCTCGGCCGAAAGGGGCGGCTACGGGGCCGGGGCTTCGTAGCGGGGGAACACCCCGGCGGGTGCCGGCAGCGACGTGCCCGGCGCCAGTCGACTGCCCAGCGCCGCGAAGTCTCGCGCGTCTTCAGCCTGCCCGAGCAGGTCCAGCAGCTTTGCCGCCGACTCCGGCATCACCGGCTGAACCAGCACCGCGGCGATCCGCACCGCCTCCAGGGTGGTGTATAGCACGGTGCGGAATCGCACCTGGTCGGCTTCGGCGTCCGACTTGCGCAGCACCCAGGGCTCTTGGGCGGAGAAGTACCGGTTGGCCGCACCCAGCATCAGCCAGATCGCCTCCAGCCCCTGATGCATGGCCTGGGAGTCGAATGCCTCGCGCATCCGGGCCAGCAGACCGTCGGCCAGGTCGAGCAGTTCGTTGTCCTGGGCGCTGAACTCGCCGGGCTCGGGCACGGCGGCGTCGAGGTTCTTGTTGACCATCGACAGCGAGCGCTGCGCCAGGTTGCCCAGTTCGTTGGCCAGGTCGGTGTTGATCCGGCCGATGATCGCATCTTCGCTGTAGCTGCCGTCCTGACCGAAGGGCACTTCGCGGAGCAGGAAGTAGCGCACTTGATCGACGCCGAAGGTCTCCACCAGAGTCACCGGGTCGACGACGTTGCCGATCGACTTGCTCATCTTCTCGCCGCGGTTGTAGAGGAATCCGTGCGCAAAGACCCTGCGCGGCAACGGCACCCCCGCAGACATCAGAAACGCCGGCCAGTAGACGGTGTGAAACCGGATGATGTCCTTGCCGATCATGTGCAGATCGGCGGGCCAATACCGTTGGTAGAGCCGCGATTCGGTGTCCGGATATCCGACGCCGGTCAGATAGTTGGTCAGTGCGTCGACCCACACGTACATCACGTGCGCGGGATCGCCGGGTACCGGGACCCCCCAGTCGAAGGAAGTGCGGGAGATCGACAGGTCGCGCAGGCCGCCGGAAACGAAGCTGATCACCTCGTTGCGACGAACCTCCGGGGCGATGAAATCAGGGTTGGCGGCGTAATGGGCCAGCAGTCGCTCGGCGTAGGCCGAGAGCCGGAAGAAGTAGGTCTGCTCCTCGGTCCAGGTCACCGGGGTTCCGGTCTCGGTCGCCACCCGGATGCCGTCGGCGCCCACCGTCGTCTCGCCCTCGGTGAAGAATCGCTCGTCACGCACCGAGTACCAGCCCGAATAGCTGCCGGAGTAGATGTCGCCGTTGTCGGCCATCTTCTGCCAGATCGCCGTCGACGCCGCGTAGTGGTCGGGATCGGTGGTGCGGATGAACCGGTCGAAGGAGATGTTGAGGATCTCCTCCAACCGCTGGAAGGCATCGGAGTTGCGCCGCGCCAGATCCGCCGTCGGGATTCCCTCGTCGGCGGCGGTCTGGGCCATCTTCAGGCCGTGCTCGTCGGTACCGGTCAGAAACCGGACGTCGAAACCGTCGAGACGCTTGAACCGCGCGATCGCGTCGGTGGCGATGTACTCGTAGGCATGACCCACATGCGGTGCGCCGTTTGGGTAGGCGATCGCGGTGGTCACATAAAACGGGGTCTTCGGGGCCGGGCTCATATCGCCCATCACCTTATTGGGTGGACGTTTACGGTGTTGTCGTGAGTAAGCGTCCGCCACCTCCGTCGCCGGAACCCCTGGGGTCGCTGATCGATGCACACACCCACCTCGACGCCTGCGGTGCCCGGACCGCCGCGGATGTAGCGGCGA
>JAHBAP020000341.1 GCA_018500005.2 Mycobacterium sp.
CCCGGGCGTCGCGTTCCTGCATCCAGCAGTCGAACACCCCAACCCGCATGATCCCCCCGTAGCTGCCCCCGCCGCCCGGGGTGAAGGTGACGGTGTTCCACTCCTCGATCGGCATCGAGGACAGCATCGCCTTACGGCGCGTGGTGATTTCGCGGAATTTGGCCAGCATGCTCGACGGCGACTCACCGCGAAGGTGCTCCACCCAGCGCTCGTTGAGTGCGCCGATGTCGTTGTGGACATAGTCGCGCCCGGCGACGTCGACCTCCGGGGTGGGAGTGCCCGACAGCATCATCTCGGTGCCGATGATGTGGGCGACGACGTCATGGACGGTCCAGCCCGGCAGCGACGTCGGCGTTTGCCACGCGTCTTCCGGCAGCGCCGCCAGGACGGCCTCGGTCGCGTCCCATGAGGCAAACAACCCGGTCAGGATCTCGTTTTTGTCCAGGACGGTGCGGGGGCGTTCTGCGTCAGCCATCCTCGAATGCTAATCCAGCCGCCGATTCGCAGGTTTCGGCCCGGCCCTCCCGATGCCCTGTTAGCGTCGGGCGTTAAGGGAGAACGGATGGGGGCGTTTCATGCTGGACTGCGTTGTCGAGGGCCTGAGCGAGGAACGCGAGACGGTGGTCCTTAACCTCCGCACCCTGGCCGCCCAACTCGACCAGATCGACCGCCAGATCGCCGACCGTGCTTGGCGGCGCGAGCGCCGTTCGATGAGCCTCATGGCCGAGCATGCCCGGCTCACCGGGCGGCTGCGCAGGCTGGCCGACCGGCTGCGGCACCTCGACCAACAGCTAGCCACCTTCTAGGGATGACACCGCTCGGGGCAGCGTGATCCGCCACTCAGTGAACTGAGATCATCGCCACGGCGGCCAACGCCAGCACCATCCCGAGGCGTTGCCACCCGGTGACACGTTCCCGCAGGACGACGATGGCCAGCAGCACCGTGAACGCCGGGTACAGCGACATCAGCACACTGGCCAATGACAGCATCGACGCCTGCAACGCGAGCAACTGGGTGACGTTGGCGGCGACGTCGAAGGCCGCCGCGGTCAGCGCCAACTTCAACGGAACACCTTGCGGCAGTCGCAAATTGCGGGTCGCCGCCGCAGCCACCACCACGATGGCGGTGGCAATCGCGCGGCCGAAGACCAGCGGCCACAGGCGGGCCTCGTGCGGCGCCTGGGCCAGCAGCACGAAGTTGAGCCCGAAGCCCAGCCCCGCTCCCGCCGTCAGCCAGGCCACCGACCGGGTGAACCGGTGCGGCCGTTCGTCCTCATCGGTAGCCTCCCGGCTCACCAGCACCACGGCGACCAGGGCCAGCACTGCGCCCACGCCTGCCACCGCGCCCGGCCGCTCCCCCGCAACCAACCCGACGCCCAGCGGCACTCCGGCCGCCAGGATCGCGGTCAGTGGCGAGATCACCGAGATGGGCCCCGATCCCAATGCCGCGTAGAACCACCAGATGGCCAGGCCCTGACTCACCCCACATGCCATTCCCCACGCCACCGCCGGTGCGGTGATCGTGCCACCGGTGCTGATCGCCATCGCGAACAACACCGCCAACGCCAGCGGGTAGGACACGATCACCACCCGCAGGGCCGCGACGTGGCGGGCGGCCAGGCCGCCGACGAAATCGCTGACGCCGTAAGAGAACGCGGCCGTCAGCGCGAAGAGGATACCGGTCAGATCTTGCCTTTGGTGCGCCGGCCGAGTTCGCGGATCACTTCCCGTTGGGCGTCGCGGCGGGCGATGTCCTGCCGCTTGTCGTGGGCCTGCTTACCACGGGCCAAAGCGAGTTCCACCTTGACCTTGCCGTCCAGGAAGTACATCGACAACGGCACTAGAGTCAGGTTGCCGTCGCGGATCTTGCCCATCAGCATGTCGATCTGACGGCGGTGCAGCAGCAGTTTGCGGTTTCGCCGCACCGGGTGGTTGGTCCAGGTGCCGTGGTGATACTCCGGGATGTGCAGGTTGCGCAGCCACACCTCGCCGTCGTCGACGGTGGCGAAGGAATCCGCCATGGAGGCGTTGCCGTCGCGCAGGCTCTTCACCTCGGTGCCGGTCAGTACCACGCCGGCCTCGAAGGTTTCCAATACCGAATAGTTGTGACGCGCCCGGCGATTGCTCGCGATGACCCGCTTGCCGCCCTTGCTGTCGCCAGCCTTCTTGGCTGCCGCCGCCTTCCGCTCGACCGATAGCTTGGCCATGTTTGTTCCGGGCTACTTCCGCACGTATAGCCGCAGTGTGACGTAGGCGGTGACGGCGGCCATCGCCACACCGACGGCGAACATCGCCGGCGCGATGTAGAGAATGTCGGCGTAGTCGATCCTGGCGATCAGATTGGCTTGATAGAACTGGTCGAGCGCCTTCTCCAGGAACAGCGCCCGCACCACGATCAGGCCGACGATGGCCAGCACCACACCGATCGTCGCCGCCAGCACCGCCTCCAACAGGAACGGCAACTGGGTGTACCAGCGGGTCGCTCCGACCATCCGCATGATGCCGATCTCGGTGCGGCGGGTGTAGGCGGCGACCTGAACCATGTTGGCGATCAACAGGATCGCACTGACGGCCTGCACGATTGCGATGGCGAAGGCGGCGCGGGACAGACCGTCGAGCACGGCGAAGAGCCGATCGATCAGGTCCTTCTGATTGAGCACGTTGAGCACGCCGGGCTGACCCTGCAACGCCGTGTCGAAGTCGGTGTGCTGCTCGGGGTTGTTGAGTTTGACGATGAACGACGCCGGGAAGGAGTCCTTGCTGGCGACGTCCTTGTACTCGGGGAACTTCGTGACGGCGTCGTTGTAGGCCTCGTCCTTGTTCAGGAAGCGCACCGACTTGACGTCGTCACGGCTTTCGATCTGCGCGCGCAACGCTTTACACGGTTCGCCGTCACAGGTGAGGTCGTTGGCCGAGATGTCGTTGTTGCGGAAGACCTGGCTCTCGACGCGGTCCAGATAGATGTTGCGCGACTGATCGGCCAGTCGGACCACCAGCAGACCGCCGCCGAACAGGCCGATGGAGATGGCCGTCGTCAGGATCATCGCGATGGTCATGGTGACATTGCGACGAAGGCCGGTGAAGACCTCGTTGACCAGGAATCCCGCGCGCACCGCTATCGGTCCATTCCGTAGACGCCGCGCTGTTCGTCGCGGACCAGTCGGCCATGGGACAGTTCGATCACCCGTTGGCGCATGGAGTCCACGATGTGGTGGTCGTGGGTAGCCATCAGCACCGTGGTTCCGGTGCGGTTGATGCGGTCCAGCAGGTCCATGATCTCGCGGCTCGTTTCCGGGTCGAGGTTGCCGGTGGGCTCGTCTGCCAGCAGCACCAGCGGCCGGTTGACGAAGGCGCGGGCAATCGCCACCCGCTGCTGCTCGCCGCCGGACAGTTCGCTGGGCAGGCGATTGGCCTTCCCGGACAGTCCGACCATGTCGAGCACCTCGGGCACCACCTTCTTGATGACGTCGGGCTGTTTGCCGATCACCTCCAGAGCGAAGGCCACGTTCTCCGCGACGGTCTTCTGCTGGAGCAACCGGAAGTCCTGGAACACGCACCCGATGACCTGGCGCAGCTTGGGGATGTGCCGGCCGGAGAGCTTGTTGACGTGGAACTTCGACACCTGGATATCACCGGAGGTCGGCGTCTCCTCGGCCAGCAACAGGCTGATGAAGGTGGACTTCCCGGAACCCGACGGGCCGATCAGGAAGACGAATTCGCCCTTCTCGACCTTGAGGCTGACGTTGTCCAGCGCAGGACGGGCTGACGCCTTGTACTGCTTGGTGACATGGTCGAGGGTGATCATCACGGCACGCCAGTGTAGCCCGGGCA
>JAHBAP020000437.1 GCA_018500005.2 Mycobacterium sp.
CAGGTGACTCCGTTCAGGTAATCACCTGGATCATTGCCGGCGCAGTACGGCGGTGGGGTGGGCTCCGGATCTGCGATCGCCGGAAATGCTGCAACGCCGGCGAGTGTCGCAGCTACCGCGGCGGCACCCAGAAGTCTCTTGACCATTTCCGCTCCTTTACTGGAAGGACGTGAACGACCCCCGATGAACCGAACGGTACTTTCGGTTTGAATTTGTCGGCCGGAAATGGCGAAAGAACCCACGGCACTGTCGCCTAGCTGCTGAAACGGGGTCCCACCGGATACCTGCGGGTGCGGTCGCCGTAACACGGAGTTAACACCCCGTGCCTACGCTCGCGTCATGGACCGGCAAAAGGAATTCGTGCTGCGCACGCTGGAGGAACGGGACATCCGGTTCGTTCGGTTGTGGTTCACCGACGTACTCGGATACCTCAAGTCGGTTGCCATCGCCCCGGCCGAACTCGAGGGCGCCTTCGAGGAGGGCATCGGGTTCGACGGGTCATCCATCGAAGGGTTCGCCCGGGTCTTCGAGTCCGACACCGTCGCCCGTCCGGATCCGTCGACCTTCCAGGTGCTGCCCTGGACGACCAGCTCGGGCCAGCACCACTCCGCTCGGATGTTCTGCGACATCACCATGCCGGACGGCTCGCCGTCCTGGGCGGACAGTCGCCATGTGCTGCGCCGCCAGTTGGCCAAGGCCAGCGATCTCGGGTTCTCCTGCTACGTCCACCCCGAAATCGAGTTCTTTCTGCTCAAGCCGGGCCCCTACGACGGCAGCGTTCCGGTCCCCGCCGACAACGGCGGCTATTTCGACCAGGCGGTGCACGACTCCGCCCCCAACTTCCGCCGGCACGCCATCGACGCCCTCGAGCAGATGGGGATCTCGGTGGAGTTCAGTCATCACGAGGGCGCGCCCGGCCAGCAGGAGATCGACCTGCGCTACGCCGACGCGCTGTCGATGGCCGACAACGTGATGACATTCCGCTACCTGGTCAAAGAGGTCGCGCTCGCCGAAGGGGTGCGCGCGTCGTTCATGCCCAAGCCGTTTGCCGAGTACCCCGGCTCGGCCATGCACACCCACATGAGTCTGTTCGAGGGCGAGACCAACGCCTTCCACAGTCCCGATGATCCGCTGCAGCTGTCCGACGTGGCGAAGTCGTTCATCGCCGGCATCCTCGAGCACGCCAGCGAGATCAGCGCAGTGACCAACCAGTGGGTGAACTCCTACAAGCGACTGGTGCACGGCGGCGAGGCCCCGACGGCGGCGTCCTGGGGTGCGGCCAACCGCTCGGCTCTGGTCCGGGTTCCGATGTACACCCCGCGCAAGGCGGCGTCGCGCCGGGTCGAGGTGCGCAGCCCGGACTCGGCCTGCAACCCCTACCTGACCTTCGCAGTGCTGCTGGCCGCCGGTCTGCGAGGCATCGAGAAGAACTACCAGCTCGGACCCCAGGCCGAGGACAACGTCTGGACCCTGACCCGCGAGGAGCGCCTCGCGATGGGCTATCGCGAGTTGCCGTCGAGTCTCGGTGTGGCGCTGGGCGAGATGGAGAAATCCGAGTTGGTCGCCGAGGCGCTCGGCGAACACGTCTTCGATTACTTCCTGCGCAACAAGCGTGCGGAGTGGGAGGAATACCGCAGCAATGTGACGCCCTTCGAACTGAAGCACTATTTGTCGCTGTAGGTAGGACTCGTTCCTCTTCGGGACTCGTTCCTCGTCCCGCATCGTCGTTGGGCTGGTTTTGATTGCCCGACTCCTCTTCGGGACTCGTTCCTCGTCCCGCATCGTCGTTGGGCTAGCGTCATCCTCGTGGCCAAACCCGCGACTCAACGTTCCCGTATGCCGGGCGCGGGCCGGCTGGGCCTGATCGACCCCGCGGCGCCGCAGCGGTTGGCCGCACTCGGCTGGGACGACGAGGCCCACGTCGAACTGTTGTGGTCGCTGTCGCGGGCACCGGACGCCGATGCCGCCCTGGCGGCAATGATGCGACTCTCTGAGGCACTGGCGGACGCCTGGAAGTCCCTGGACGCCGCATTGCGCAACGATGCCGCCCTGCGCGGGCGGTTGTTCTCGGTTCTCGGCTCGTCATTGGCCCTCGGTGATCACCTGGTGGCCAATCCGCAGTCCTGGCATCTGCTCGAGGGTGAGGTCCGGCTCCCCGACCCCGAGGCCCTGCGCCGGGAATTCTCCGCCTGTATAGCCGAATTCGGCCCGGCGCCAACCGATGTCATGCCCAAGCTGCGTGTCGTCTACCGCAATCAGTTGATGCTGCTGGCCGCTCTGGACTTGGCGCCGACGGTGGAGAACGAGCCTGTCCTGCAGTTTTCCACGGTGGGCGCGCACCTGTCCGATCTGGCCGACGCGGCACTGGATGCCGCGCTGCAGGTCGCAGTGTCGGCAGTGTGCAAATCCGAAACCCCGCCACCCCGGCTGGCGATCATCGCGATGGGCAAATGCGGTGCGCGGGAACTCAATTACGTAAGCGACGTCGACATCATCTTCGTCGGCGAGGACGCCGACCCGATCACCACCAGGGTGGCGGGGGAGATGATGCGGTTGGCGTCGGAAGCATTCTTCGAAGTGGACGCCGCGCTGCGACCGGAGGGCAAGGCCGGCGCACTGGTGCGGACCCTGGACTCCCACATCGCCTACTACCAGCGCTGGGCCAAGACCTGGGAGTTCCAGGCACTACTCAAGGCCCGGGCGAGCGTCGGCGACGCCGAACTCGGTCAGCGCTATGTCGACGCACTGATGCCGATGGTCTGGACCGCCTGCGAGCGTGAGGATTTCGTTCCGGAAGTGCAGGCCATGCGCAGGCGGGGGGGGTCACTGGTCCCCGCCGACGGTCGCGACCGGGAGATCAAACTGGGCACCGGCGGGGTGCGCGACGTGGAGTTCGCCGTGCAACTGCTGCAGTTGGTGCACGGCCGAACCGACCCGGCGTTGCATGTGGCCTCGACGGTGGACGCCCTGGCCGCACTCGGGGCCGGGGGTTATGTCGGACGCGACGACGCGGCGAACCTGACCGCGTCCTATGAGTTCCTTCGACTGCTCGAGCACCGGTTGCAGTTGCAGCGGCTCAAGCGGACCCATCTGCTGCCCGCACCCGGTGACGACGAGGCCCTGCGCTGGCTGGCGAGGGCGTCCCACGTCCGGCCCGACGGGACACACGCTGTCTCTTATACACATC
>JAHBAP020000421.1 GCA_018500005.2 Mycobacterium sp.
ACCTGCGCCTGCACCTGCACCGGCGCCCGCGGCCGCCCCGGCACCTGCGCTGCCTCCGACACCCGCTCCGGTGGCGGTGCCGGCCATCCCGCAGTCGAGCACCAACACCAGCACGGTCAAGGGGCAGGACAACTCGCCCTTCACCGGTGACCCGGTGTTCGCGCCGCCACGATTCAACCCGGTCAACGGCGCTTTGGTCGGTGTGGGCAAGCCGATCATCATCGACTTCCAGCGGCCCATCGCCAACCGGGCGCTGGCTGAGCAGTCGATCCACATCTCGTCCAACCCGCCGGTCGCGGGCACGTTCTACTGGACCACCGACACCCAGGTGCGCTGGCGGCCCTACAACTTCTGGCCGGCCGGCACGGTGGTCAACATCGACGCCAGCGGTGCGAAGTCCAACTTCCGGGTCGGCGACTCGCTGATCGCCACGATCGACGACGACACCCATCAGATGACCGTCACCCGAAACGGCAAGGTGGTCAACACCTTCCCGGTGTCGATGGGCATGCCCGACGGCAAGCACGAGACCAAAAACGGCACGTACTACGTGTTGGAGAAGTTTCCGGCGATCGTCATGGACTCTTCAACCTATGGTGTCCCGGTGAACTCGGCGGACGGCTACAAGATCAACGTGCAATGGGCCGTGCGCATCGACAACAGTGGCGGCTTCGTGCATAGCGCACCGTGGTCGGTCGGCGACCAGGGTAAGCGCAACGTCAGCCACGGCTGCATCAACCTGTCCCCGGCCAACGCCAAGTGGTTCTACGACAACTTCGGCAGCGGTGACCCGGTCATCGTGAAGAACTCGGTGGGCCTCTACACCAAGCCCGACGGCGCCGACGACTGGCAGTGGACGCTGTACTGACGCGTTGAGTGAGGAACCCTGCATGGGTTCACTCGCAGTTCGTCTGCAAGGTTCCTCACTGGGCGGGTGCGGCTAGTTCCAGATCCGGACCCGCTGTGTGGGTTCGAGATAGAGGATGTCGTCCTCGGTGACTCCGAACGCCTCGTAGAAGGCGTCGATATTGCGAACCACTCCGTTGCAGCGGAACTCCGGTGGGGAGTGCGGGTCGACCGCCAGCCTTCGCACCGCCTCCGCGGGCCGGGATTTGGTGCGCCACACCTGTGCCCAGCCGAACAGCACACGCTGAACCCCGGTCAGGCCGTGTATCACCGGTGCCGGGTCGTCACCGAGGGACAGCTGGTAGGCCAGCAGTGCGATCGAAAGGCCGCCTAGGTCGCCGATGTTCTCGCCGATGGTGAAGGGGCCCTGGACATGTGGTGGATCCGGCCGGTCCTGTAGATCCCGCGGTACGTAGGTGTTGTACTGGTCGATCAGCCGGCCGGTGCGGGCGCTGAACTCCCGGCGGTCCTCGTCGGTCCACCAGTCGACCAGGTGGCCGTCGCCGTCGTACTTTGAACCCTGGTCGTCGAAGCCGTGCCCGATCTCGTGTCCGATCACCGCTCCGATACCGCCGTAGTTGGCAGCGTCGTCGGCCTCGGCGTCGAAGAACGGCGGTTGCAGGATCGCGGCAGGGAAGACGATCTCGTTCATGCCTGGGTTGTAGTAGGCGTTGACCGTCTGCGGAGTCATAAACCATTCGTCACGGTCGACGGGACCGGCTAGTTTGGTGAGCTCGCGTTCGGTCTCTACTTCGGCGCCGCGAATCACGTTGCCGTACAGGTCATCCCGGTGGATCACCAGGGTCGAGTAGTCCCGCCACTTTGCTGGGTAGCCGATCTTGGCGGTGAACTTGTCGAGTTTGGCCAGCGCGCGTTGCCGCGTGGCCGGGGTCATCCAGTCAAGCTTTGTGATGCTCTCCCGGTAGGCCTCGCGCAGGTTGGCCACCAGAACGTCCATCCGTTGCTTGGCCTCCGGCGGGAAGTGCCGTTGCACGTACAGTCGGCCGACGGCGTCGCCCATCAGGCTCTCCACCAGGGAGACCGCCCGCTTCCAGCGTTCCCGGATCTCCTCGGTACCGCTCAGGGTGGCACCATAGAAGGCGAAGTCCTCCTCGATCAGATCCGAGGTGAGCACTGAAGCGCGTGCGTGGATCAGCCGCCAGCGCGCCCAGTCCAGCCAATCGGCGAACTCCGCACCCGACCACAGTTCGGCGAACGCGGTGAGGTAATCCGGTTGGCGCGCAATGAGTTCGGCGATATCGTCCGGTACCGCGCCGATACCTTCCATCCAGCCGAACCAGTCGAATCCGGGTGCCCACCCGGGTAGCTCGGCGAAGGCCCGAAGGTTGTAACTGAGGTCCGCATCGCGGCGGCGCACCACATCCCAGTGCGCTGCGGCCAATCTGGTCTCCAGCGCCACGATCCGGCCGGCGCGATCGGCGTACGCGTCGGCCTCACCGCCGTAAACCAGGGCGAACATCGATGCGATGTGAGCCGGGTAGGCCCCGAGGATCGCCCCATGCTGGTCGTCGCGATAGTAGGACTCGTCCGGCAGACCGAGGCCGGATTGGTACAGGTGGACCAGATAGCGCGAGGAGTCTTTCGAGTCGGTGCTCACGTAGAGTCCCACGCCGCCGCCAACCCCGCTGCGCTGCAACCGGCCGATCACGGCGGCGAGGGCGATTGGGTCCTTTGCGTCGTCGATGAGGGTTAGTTCCTCGAGCAGCGGGGTCAGACCGCGCCGTTGCACGGATTCCTCGTCGAGGAAGCTGTGGTAAAGGTCGCCGATCCGTTGCTCATCGGTACCGGCCGACCCGGCGGCTGCCGGGTCTGATGTCGCCAACCCGGCGGCTGCCGGGTCTGATGTCGCCGACCCGGCGGCTCCGGTGATGATCTCGCGGACGTGCTCCTCGGCTTGGTCGTAAAGCATTCGGAATGCCCCGTCGGTGGCCCGATCGGCCGGCATCACGTAGTCGGCCAGC
>JAHBAP020000130.1 GCA_018500005.2 Mycobacterium sp.
AAGGCGGAGCACAAGACCGTGTCCGAGCTCGACCGTCAGCTGAACCTGAACGAGTCGGTGCTGCGGACCAAGGTGATGCGGACCGACAAGCACTGACCACAGCGGATGAGACGCGGGCTGCCCAGTAGCTGTCAGGGCCACTACGTACGCTCGGTCTACATCCACTCACTTCCCAGGAGGACCTTGTGGCCGGTGACACGACCATCACCGTCGTCGGAAACCTGACGGCTGACCCCGAACTGCGGTTCACCCCGTCCGGTGCCGCCGTCGCCAACTTCACCGTGGCCTCGACGCCGCGTATCTACGACCGCCAGAGCGGGGAGTGGAAGGACGGCGAGGCGCTGTTCCTGCGCTGCAACATCTGGCGGGAGGCGGCCGAGAACGTCGCCGAGAGCCTCACCCGCGGCTCTCGGGTGATCGTGACCGGGCGGCTCAAGCAGCGCTCCTTTGAAACCAAAGAGGGCGAGAAGCGCACCGTCATGGAGGTCGAGGTCGACGAGATCGGCCCGTCCCTGCGCTATGCCACCGCCAAGGTCAACAAGGCCAACCGCGGTGGCGGTGGCGGCGGCGGCTTCGGCGCCGGCGCCCCCAGCGGCGGCGGTGGCGGCGGACGCGGCAATACCGCTGCGGCGCAGGACGATCCGTGGGGCAGCGCGCCCGCATCGGGTTCGTTCGGCGGCAACGACGACGAACCGCCCTTCTGACATTTGACCCGCGTCAGCCCTCACGAGGGAAGCGCGAACCATTCAGAGACGAAAGAGATTGACAGATGGCTAAAGCCAAACCCACCAAGCGGCGTCCCGCACCGGACAAGCCGATCAAAACCCGCAAGTGCGTGTTCTGCTCCAAGAAGGGCAAGGGGCAGGACATCGACTACAAGGACACCGCACTGCTGCGCACCTACATCAGCGAGCGCGGCAAGATCCGCGCCCGCCGGGTCACCGGGAACTGCGTGCAGCATCAGCGCGATGTCGCCATCGCCGTAAAGAACGCCCGCGAGGTTGCCTTGCTGCCGTTCACGTCGGCGACGCGATAGGAACGGGGCGAGAAGATGAAGCTGATTCTTACCGCCGAGGTCGATCACCTCGGAGCCGCCGGCGACACCGTCGAGGTCAAGGACGGCTACGGCCGCAACTTCCTGCTGCCCCGTGGGCTGGCTATCCCGGCCACCCGCGGTGCCCAGAAGCATGTTGACAGCGTCCGCCGGGCGCGCGACGCCAAGACCGTGCGGGATCGTGCGCACGCCGAGGAGATCAAGGCCGCCATCGCCGGTCTGGGCGCAGTCACGCTGGCCGTCAAGACCCACGACTCCGGCAAGCTGTTCGGCTCGGTGACCGCCAACGACATCGTCATGGCGATCAAGAAAGCCGGCGGCCCCAACCTCGACAAGCGCACCGTGCGCCTGCCCAAGGCTCATATCAAGGAGACCGGCAGCCACACAGTCGCGGTGCACCTGCACCCGGAGGTCGATGTGGACGTCACCCTCGAGGTCGCGGCTCAGAGTTAGTACGACACGGTTGTACGGAATCCCCGGTGGTGGCCCAGGCCGCCCCGGGGATTTTCTTATCCCGGTGGCGAATTCCGCGCGGCCGCCTGATCACAGTTAACGCAATCCGCCGTTAACTCGTTGCCTACGCAACCGTCATGCAACACGCCCGAAACGGCAACTTGAACCGACACGCCGTCCGACTTCTCATCCACAACCCCACAGGGCCGTTACCCTGCGTTTTACGTGGACAAACCCGAAATAAATTCACAGTGATCCACAAGTTATCCCCAGCCCGTCAACACCGTTGTGCGCAGGTATCCACAACCCACTAACAGGTTGGTGAACAGGCCCGGTTTGCGCCGGTGCCAGCAACATCTAACGTTCCCCTGGGCGCTGGTGGCCGAGAGCTTCGGATTCCGTCGTTGTCGGTGCCGCAACTTATCGTTAATCGTGGTTGGTCGAACCTGCGTTCGACCGCTGCGGTTGATGCCGAAGTGGCAGAGAAGGAGGTGCGGTAGACCCGATGGCCGTCGTCGATGACCTTGGACAGCAAGGTGCCCCCTCGTCCCCGCCGGCTGAGGATTTCGGTCGCCAGCCCCCGCAGGACCTCGCCGCCGAGCAGTCCGTCCTGGGCGGCATGCTGCTGAGCAAGGACGCCATCGCCGACGTGCTCGAGCGTCTGCGCCCGGGGGACTTCTACCGGCCCGCTCACCAGAACGTCTACGACGCCATCCTCGATCTGTACGGCCGCGGTGAACCGGCCGACGCCGTGACTGTGGCCGCCGAACTGGATCGCCGTGGACTGCTGCGCCGTATCGGCGGGGCGCCGTATCTGCACACCCTGATCTCGACGGTGCCCACCGCCGCCAACGCCGGCTACTACGCCGGCATCGTGGCGGAGAAGGCGCTGCTGCGCCGACTGGTGGAGGCCGGTACCCGGGTGGTGCAGTACGGCTACGCCGGTGCCGAGGGGGCCGATGTCAACGAGATCGTTGACCGCGCGCAGGCCGAGATCTACGACGTGACAGAGCGGCGCACCGCCGAGGACTACGTTGCCCTCGAGGAACTGCTGCAACCGACGATGGATGAGATCGACGCCATCGCCTCGCAGGGCGGCATCTCCCGCGGCGTGCCCACCGGTTTCGTCGAACTCGACGAGGTGACCAACGGTCTGCACCCGGGTCAGATGATCGTGGTGGCGGCCAGGCCGGGTGTCGGCAAGTCGACTCTGGGATTAGATTTTTTGCGCTCGTGCTCAATTAAGAACCGAATGTCCAGCGTGGTGTTCTCACTGGAAATGAGCAAGACCGAGATCGTCATGCGCATGCTCTCGGCCGAAGCGAAAATCAAACTGGCCGATATGCGTTCGGGCCGGATGAGCGATGACGACTGGACCCGGCTGGCCCGGCGGATGAGCGAGATCAGTGAGGCGCCGCTATACATCGACGACTCCCCGAACCTGACCATGATGGAGATTCGTGCCAAGGCCCGCCGGCTCAAGCAGAAGACCGATCTGCGGCTTGTCGTTATCGACTACCTCCAGCTGATGACGTCCGGTAAGAAAGTTGAGTCGCGTCAGCAGGAAGTCTCCGAGTTCTCCAGGCAGCTCAAGCTTTTGGCCAAGGAAATAGACGTACCCGTGGTGGCGATGAGCCAGCTGAACCGTGGCCCCGAGCAGCGCACCGACAAGAAGCCGATGCTGTCGGATCTCCGCGAGTCCGGCGCCATCGAGCAGGACGCCGACATGGTGATCCTGCTGCACCGGCCCGACGCCTTTGAGCGGGACGACCCGCGCGGGGGAGAGGCCGATCTGATTCTGGCCAAGCATCGCAACGGCCCGACGAAGACCATCACCGTCGCGCATCAGCTGCATCTGTCGCGGTTCACGAACATGGCGAGGCAGTAGCCAGATGTTGTCGAGATGCAACGAAGATTGACAAACAGTACTTCGTTGTTAAACAACGTAGGGCTGCTCAGATAGGCGTTTAGTCCCGTTTGTACTGCTAGCGGCGGGTTTTCGTGATGGAAGCTTTGTCAAAGTAGCTGTCAAAGTAGGGCACCAGGCGATTTGTAAACGGTGTGACGAATTAAGGATCCCCTGAACTGCTACGACGGTGAATTTAGCTCGGACGCCGGGGCTATCGGGGGCCTTGTGTAGGTTCTCACGGATCGTGGCGGAATCTCACAAGTGATGGCGGACTGATGGCGGATCCGCCAAAGTCATGAGACACGCGGTCCGTTCGTTCAATGCCGTGGCGGCGGGGGAGGCCGTGTGACGATCGGTTCACCGAGAGCAGTCTGAACCGATTGCAAGGCCGAGGTGATCGCCGTGGGCTACCGCGAACGTCAGCCGCCACCAGTCACCGTCTCCTATCGGCGGTCGGATGATCTGAGCGAAGTCACGCGAGAGTGGCCGGCGGCCGGGATCGACGAACTCGCGGGTGCTGTGCCGTGGCGGTCCTTTCGGTGGTATCGGGGTCAGAAGCACTACTCGGGGACGTACTGGTCGAGTACCGTCGGCGGTCACGTCACCTATGAGTCGCGACTTGAGTTGTCGCGGCTGCTATTGGCCGACTTCGATGCCGAGGTTCGCCATATCGTTGCCCAGCCTTTTCTGCTCCGGGCGCGAGTAAACGGGAAGCTGCGCAGGCACGTTCCGGACTATCTGTTGATCGAGGACTCCGGTCCGGTCGTGGTGGACGTGAAGCCCGCTCGGCGGCTCGCCGATCCGAAAGTCGCCTTCACGTTCGGATGGACCCGCCAAGTCGTCGAGGAACGGGGTTGGCGTTTCGAGGTCGCGACGGAGTCTCCCGCGGTCGAGTTGGGAAATGTCAGATTCCTCGCTGGCTATCGCCGTAGCAGTCTGTTCTCGTTGGCGCTGTTGGAGCGAGTGCGGGCTGAAGTTGTCGACGGCGCATCCCTTGGCCATGCCTTCGAATGCTTACCTGGTGAGTCACCGTCCTATGTCAAATCCGCTGTGCTGCATCTGCTTTGGCGGCGGGAATTACGGGCCGATCTCACCGAACCGCTCAGCGGACGAACACTATTGAGGAGGTTGCCATGAACCCTGCTGCGGTGAAGATCGGCGTCGGGAGCCGGCTTCTGCACGACGGGCAAGTAGTGCAGATCGTCGAGGTCCATCCTGGACGGGCGGGCATGGACCTCGTACTGAAGGACCCGGCGAAGCAGACCATGTTCCGGGCAAGCCTCAACGAACTTCTTGGGTCAGAGGGAACCCGGGTAATCGCCGACACCGAACCCCCGATTAACGACGATCCCGCAGAGCCCGCCGGAATACTGCTCGGGCAACTCAACCCCGCCGAACTCGGGCAAGTCCGGGATAGAGCCGCGCATGTTCGTGAGGTGCTGACCGGATTCCGTTCGGGTAGTGCCGAATTGGCGCTTTCCGGGGAGCCGAGGCCGGAGTACCGGTCGGATGTCCCTTTATCGAGGCGGTACGCGAGTAAGGCGCGTGAGCTTGGGGCGGGGCAACGCACCGTGGAGCGCTGGGTGCAGCAATTTCAGCAGCACGGCGAGGCGGGGCTGGCGGGCACCAAACCAAAACGTTCGGCCGGCTTGGGGGGGGAGGTGGACCCCCGGCGGCCCCAAAACCGGATTGAAGGGATGGTCGAGCAACCGGACCAGGCGCGGCCCCCCCACACCCTGGGCCTCGACCGCACAAACC
>JAHBAP020000374.1 GCA_018500005.2 Mycobacterium sp.
GCGTGAGCACTTCGGATATGTCGCCGACGGCGACTACAACATTGAGGTCATCGACGAGGACCCGGGTGTCATCACCATTCTGCTGCCGGCGCGACCGCCTTGCCTCGAGGACCTCGATGCTCGGCTAGATGAAGTCAGCGGCCGCACGTACGACATCCTGTTGAGTGAGACCGGGCTGGGCGGGTATCTAATTCCATCCACCGAGCTGACGTGGGTGCTCCGCGATATGCGCGCCCGGTGGAGCGCGGGCCAAGACGGCGAGCACGCGGCCCCGGTAGGGGTGCAGAAGTGTTGAGGCCTCGCCATGATCGGGTTCATTTAGACAACGGTGGTGATTGACAGCGACGTCGCCGCCGAGATCGAGCGTCTTCGCCGCGAGGGGCTGGGCCTAAGTGAACCGTGCCCCCCACGAGTCGTTGGGAACGCTTTGTCCGGAGCTGAAGCCCGGAGATACGTCGCCGATTGGCTGGCTGTTCCAGTGGTGTGGATCCCACCCGTGACGGAGAACGCGGCCCGTGGCTACGCAAGTTTGTGCGAACAGGGGGCGATTACGGGCAGTCTCGTGCCAGATGCGCAACTGGCAGCTCTTGCCGTTGAGCACGGGCCCGAATTGGTCTCTGCCGATACAGATTTCATGTAGTTCCCCGGACTCCGCTGGATCAACCCGCTGAGTGCACGACCGCCATGAGAGGACAGGGAACTGCGCCGTGACGGACCCATTTGGCTGATCACCAGTCGTATCGCTCGGGCAGTTGGACGGAACTGCCGCCGCGAGGGAGTTGATCGCCGACGGGCTCAGCCACGGGGACGGCTGATCACCCGCCGGTGCCGAACCACTTCTGCTTGAGTCGGTCGAACTCGCCGTCCTCCTGGATCGCGAGCAGGGCGTCGTCGAACTCCCGGCGTAACTGGCTGCCGATCGGGAAGACGACGCCGTAGTCCTCGCTCTTGAAAACCGGACCCGCCAGGGCGGCGACTCCGGATCCCTTGTTGGCGACGTAGTACTGCAGAACCGGCGCGTCGTAGACAACCGCGTCGAAGGTCCTTTTGGCGAGTCCGCCGTAGCAGTCGTCGATGTTGGGCGCCTCGGTGAATTGCACACCGAGTTTGGACAACGCCGGCGGCGAGGTCGTGTTAGCCACCGTGCAGACTTTCTTGCCGACCAGGTCGGCTGGCGAATTGATCTGCGACTGGATCCTCGCCACGGTCAGGTTGGTCGTCAGGATGGCGGTGTAGTAGGCGGCGAAGATGATTGCGACGAAGGTCCACAGCACGGTCATCAAACGAATCGGCCATCGTTGTGGCGGGTCGAAGGGCGCGCGGGCCAACATGCCCAGACCCCATCCGGCGGCCTGGAAGATTCCGGGGAAATAGGACCGCGACACCATCGAACCGGGGTCGCCGCGCTCCATCAACCAGATGATGTGCGCCGGCACGACGGTCAGGACCAGCGCGGCCCACAGCCAGACCACCATGGTTTTGGAGAACAGAAGTTTCAGGAAGTCGGTCAGGCCGGGACGGGACTTCTCGGTGTTGCCAACCGGTGCGATGATCTGCAACCCGGCGTTGAGCATCGGCTGGGAGAAGTCGAACATTTTCGCGCGGTCACCGGTGATCGACACCGCGCTGGCCCCCATATCGGCCCGCCGGTCGGCGACGGCTTTCAGCAAGCCCTGCACGTTGTCTGCGTCGAGATAGCTGTAGGTCCAACCGGTGTGCTTGGCGATCTCGTTGAGCAGATCGACGGTGAACCCCGAACGCACTCCGTTCTGGTTCATCACGAAAGGCGTCAACTCCCGGGTGGCCACGGTCACCTGGCGGGCCGCCTCCGCCTTCGGCCCCAGCGCCGGCAGCGCGCCGATCGAGGCGATCAGCAGGACCACGATGAGTACGGCGCGCGCGCGGGACAGCAGCATCATCATTCCGGCTCGCCGAACCACTTCTTCTTTATCAATTCGTATTGACCGTCTTCCTGGATCGACAGCAACGCCTCGTCGGCGGCCTCCTTGAGCTTGCTGCCGATCGGGAACACGATCCCGTAGTCCTCGTCCTTGAAGACCGGGCCGGCCACCGCCGCCTTTCCGGCGCCGCTGTGGGTGACGTAATACTCCAGCACGGGGGCGTCGTAGACGACCGCCTGGAATTCGCCGTTCTCCAAGCCGCGGTAGCAGTCCTCGACCTTCGGCAGGCCGGTGTAGCGCACCCCGAGTTTGTTCAGAGCGGCCGGTGAGGTGGTGTTGGCGACCGTGCACACTTTCTTGTCGACCAGTTCCCCCGGGTTGTCGATATGCGAGTCGATCCTGGCCACCGTCAGATTGGTGGTCAGGATGGCGGTGTAGTAGGCGACGAAGATGATGCTGATGAAGGTCCACAGGACTGTCACCATGCGGATCGGCCAGTGGCGCGGCGGGTCGAAGGGTGCGGCTGCCAGCATGCCCAGTCCCCATCCGAAAGCCTGGAAGATGCCGGGGAAGTAGGACCGCGCGACCATCGAGCCGGGGTCGCCGCGCCCCAGCAGCCAGATGATGGGGGCCGGAACGATGGTCAATGCCAGCGCCCCGAGCAGCCAGACCACCATCGTCTTGGAGAACAGCAGTTTGACGAAATCGGCCAGACCGGGCTGAACGCGGTCGGTGCTGGCCGACGGCACGATTATCTGCAGGCCCGCGGAGATGATCGGCTGGGAGAAGTTGAACATCTTCTCCCGTTCGGCGGTGATTGAGATATCGGTGGCGGCGAAGTCCGCCCGGCCTTCCTGAACTGCTTTCATGAGTCCGGGTATGTTCCCGCCATCGATGTAGGTGTAGGTCCACCCGGCCCGTTTGGCGATCTCTTCAAGGATGTCGATCGTGAAGCCGTATTTGACGTCACCTTCGGTGATGACGAAGGGCTCCTGGTCGTAAGTGGCCACCGTCACCGAACGCGGTTCGGCGTGCGCTTCGGGGGCCAGGCTGGGAATCAACCCGGGCAGGCCCGCGATGGCTGCGACTATCAAAATTACGAACAGTGCGGCATGAAGGCGTGAGGACACGCGGACCCCTTCCTGCAACCTCTGCCGGCGCACAGCTGTCAAGGATAGAGCGGGCCGATGGCGGCCAACTTCAGGGACAGCAAAGAATCTGCCGGTGAGCGGCGCGGCCCGGAACCGGACCCGCCGATGCGTTTCTGACCAGCGGTAACGCCTGTCTTCCCTGCATCGGTCTGGAAAAGATGTCGTACCCCGCCGCGATAATCGGGTCATGTTCGAAACGACCCCACCTCCACTCGGCTCCCACTCCGGCCCGGACGCTGTCGACCTGTCGGAATTGGAGGACCCGCTAGCCGCCGTGCTGGCCGCGGAGTTGTCGAGCGCTTTCGTGCAGTTGTGCATGTGCTCGACGGAACCGGTGGTCGCCAGGCTCGCCGGCCAGGAGGTCATGCTGCGCAAGGCCGGCGGCATCGATCTGTCCAAGCGGGTGTTCGCCCAGCAGATGTACCGGCGGATCGACGCCGATGTTTTTCACCTACTGCGCAGTTGCGTCCCACTGGAGCACGCGGAGTTCGCGCTATCGCGTATCGAGACGCTGCTGCGCGACCAGTTCGCCGACATCGTCGAGACCGCCGCGAGCTATCTGCTCAGCGACGACCGTGAGACGGCGATCCAGATGGCGACGGTCGCCACCACCATGGCGTCCCGGGAAGTTCGCAGCCGGGTTGTGGAGGTCATCGCCCAGACCCGTCAGTTCGACGTGGACTAGGGGTCGACCAAGGGGCGACCGGGATCAGTGCGGGGCGAGGTAGCCGACCGGGCCCGAGGCCAAGCATGCAGTCAGCGCCGAGGTCGCCGACCGCGCAGTGATGGCGTCGCCTGCGCCGGAGAGACGGACGTAGACACGGTTGAGGCCCGGTTTGACCGCCACCCTGGTCTCCGGTCCCGCCGGCAGCGACAGCAGCAGGCTGCCTTCGGTGTTGGCAAGATAGTTGATCTCGGCGGTCCAGTCGGCCGGCAGCAGGGGACCGTCCAGCGGCATCCGGACCGGGCTGTCGGGCTGCACGAAGTATCCGCACTGCGGATGGGGTCCCGCCGCGATGGTGCGTACCCACGTCACCTCGGCATCGACCATGCGTCCGCCGCTGTCCAGCATCCGTAGCCGGTCGGTGGATCCGCTGAACTCCGGACGGTCGGCGATGAGCGCGAACATGTGGCTGGCCAGACTCTCAGGCCCGACCACACGCTGAAGGATCAACGGATCGACGTCCTGATCCAGCAGCGGGGAGTCGGACGCCGCGCGGGCTTGAGCCAGGCTCTCGACGGCATTGTTCAGGTAGGCCTTGGTCGGGTTGTCCTGCCAGCTGATCAGAAACGTTCTGGTGGACACCAGACAGCTGGCCAGGAATGCCAGTCCGATTCCGGCCAGGACGGTGCGCCGCCGGGGCGAATCGTCCAGCCAGCCGGTGGCCGTTCGGTTGGGGGCGCACAGCCCAACCGCCGCCAGCAGTGCGAGCATCACCACCAGATCCGGCAGATACCGAAGAGTTTGGGCCAGTTCGAGTGCGGTGAACGCCGAGGACCGCATCAGGTAGATCGGAACCTGGCAGGCCACCGCATAGCCGGCAGCGGCCAGCCACACCGCGCCCAGCCGTTGCTTTCGCAGCATGGACACCGCGACGGTCGCCGCCAGCACCGTCCACCCGAGGGCCATCACCGCCGGCGGCGGGACCGCCCACGGCGAGGCCGGTGCCCAGCGCCCCCACTGCCACGGGCCACCCACCAGGCCGGGCACGATCCCATGAGTCACTGAGCGCGCCAACAGTTCCCACGTCATCGCCGGGTCCCAACTCCACCGGTGCTGATCGACCACCACCAGGTAGAGCACCACCCAGGACGCGGTGATCACCCCGGTGGTCAGCCACAAAGACCTGCCGCGCTGCCACGCGGCGCGCACTGGATGCTGCTCGCCGTGGACGTGACCGAGCAAGACGACGAGCAGGAATGCCGCGAACGGGATCACCGCGGCCTTCTCGAAGAACACCAGGCCGGCCAGGAGTACCAGCGACCCGGTGAATGCGTGACGGCGAGAGCCGTTGCGCGCCAGCAGGATCGCATCGCCGCACACCCATGCCATAGCGGCCACCATCGGAAGGTAGTTCAGCGCGGCGGCCCACCACGCGAACGCCGGCAGGGCCAGCGGGGTGAACAGCGCGAAGCACAGCGGTACCAGTAGGACGGGTCGCCAGCCGAGGATCAGCCAGAGTGCCCGCAGGAGAGCAAGCGAGGCGATCAACTGCAGCACAACCAGGCTGACTGCCGGCCACGTCCACACCAGCGGTGCCAGTCGGGTGATCACCCCGCCCAACAGGAACGCGGCCGGCATCACATGCCCGTCATGGTCGGTGAACAGGTATGCCGGCGACAGCAGCGGCTGGGTGCCTGCCCGGCCGACGAGTACCAGGTCGTCCCAGTAGAAGTAGCCGCCGAACGCCACGAGCGTCCGCACGATCATGTGCAGGCCGATCAGCGCGACGGCCGCAACGGCGACCGGCGCCATCCGGCTGCCGGGCCTGGATGACATCGCCACGACTGTACGGGCTGCCCGGGACTGGACCTCCGGAATCCGGAGGCGTCAGCCGTCTTCGGGGGCCCTCGCGTTCTGCAACGCCACGGCCCGCACCAGTCGGGCGTAGCGAAGTTCCAACTCCTTGAAGCGCAGATAGGTGCTCATGGTGGTGAAGACGAAGGCGATGACGAGGGCGTAGGACAGTAGGTCGGCTCCGCGGTCGACACCCAGCCAGTTGGCAAGGACGGTGGTGTCGTCCGGTCGCAGAATCGCATAGATCGCGGCGAGGACGAACAGCACATATCCGACCTTGACCCAGGCCTTTGCCTTGGCGTTGGTACGTGACCGCAGCAGGTACACCAGCAGGGCGACCACGGCTGCGATCAGCAGCACCTGAATCCAGTTCATCGCCGCATCCTCCCGCGCAGGAATCCGTCGAAGACGATGTTGATCCCGTTGAGCAGTGGTTGTCCCTTGGACAGCGAGTACTCGGTGTAGAGGATCTCGACCGGTTCTTCGGCCACCCGCCAACGGTTTTCGTCGATCAGCTTGATGAATTCCCCGGCGTGGCTCATTCCGCTCATGGTCAGGTTGAGACGGTCGGCGACGGTCCGGTTGAACACCCGCAGGCCGTTATGGGCGTCGGTGAGATGCAATCGTCTGCTGCTGGGACTGAGCAGGGCGGCGGCCCTCAGGATCAGCCGCTTCAGCGGTGGGGTCGCGGTGATCGTCGAACCGGTGAATCGGCTGCCGATCACGACGTCTACGTCGTCGCGGGAAAGTCGATCCAGCATTGCCAACAGATCCTTGATGCGGTGCTGACCATCGGCGTCGAAGGTGGCGAACACCTCGGCACCAGGTTGGTGGCGGGCGTACTCGACCCCGGTTTGGATGGCCGCGCCCTGGCCGAGGTTCACCGGGTGAGACACCACATGGGCGCCCGCGCGAAGGGCCACCTGGGCGGTGTCGTCGCGACTGCCGTCGTCGACGCACACCACGTGGGCGAACACGGCCCGCAAATCGGCGATCACAGCGCCGATGACCTGCGCTTCATTGAAGGCTGGAACGATGATCCAGACAGCTGTCGTTTCCATGTGCTCGGTGTCGATGTCCACAACGTACACGCCACTCCGGCGCGGTTCAGGAATCGTTTCAGTCGGCGCGCGCCAAGGCGAACAGGTGCACGGCGATGCCCGCCAATGGCCCGCAGAGCAGGGCGACCACGGTACGGGTCTCCAGGGCGAGGGGCAGCGTGAGTAGCAGGGTCGCGGCCAGTGTCGCCCCCACCCAGCCGATCGAGTAGGCGCGGTGCAACGCGGCGGCCACGGTGGCGGCTCCCGTCAGAGTCAGTAACGCGATGGACACCGCTGCAGCGGTGAGCCAGGCCAGCAGCGCGCCACTGGTCACGTATTGGGACCCGAATCCCTTTCGGAGGATCCACGGCCCCACCAGGAACGCCGCGACCACCCCGACGGCC
>JAHBAP020000280.1 GCA_018500005.2 Mycobacterium sp.
CGGGAACAGTGCCGCACGCTGGTGCATGATCTGAACCAGCAGAGGGTATTTCAGCGCAAAGCGGTAGATCACCGCCAGGTCGTGCGGGGAACTGACCGACTCCCATCCCGGCCCATCGAGACCGGACGGCGAGTTGGAATGGGTAGAGCGGGCCCCGACAGCGGCAGCTTTGGCGTTCATCTTGGCCACCGCCACCCGATAGCCCCCCAACATGTCGGCGAGCATATTGGCCGCATCGTTGCCTGACACCAGCAGCAGTCCGTCGAGCAACTGCCGGACGGTGTAGACCTGACCGGCGACCAGACCGGCGCACGAGCATTCCACCTGAGCGTGGGACTGATTGGCCCGCGCGGCGGCATCGGGCCGTAACTGATCGAGAACCACCATCGCCAGCAGCGGCTTGATGGTTGAGGCCGGCGCGTAGGCGCCATAGGCGTCTTGGCCGGCGAGGATCGCGCCGCTGACCATGTCAGCCACCAGCCAGGCCTGTGCCGGGCCGCCGGGCGGGGCGGCCAAAGGCTGGTTGACATCAGGCTGGGCGGTGCCGGCCGGAACCAGGCTGGCCGGCCAGGCCATCGAAATCAAAACAACCGCGGTCAGGAGCGCGGCGGACCGCCGCCACCGGTACATGATGCTCGAGGCTAGTTCGGCCAAGCGGCGGCGCGGACTCGATGGGATCTCGATTCAGGCACGCGAGCATAGCCGCGTGGAACCAGTGGCGACCCACGAAGCGCAAGCACAACGAGGAGTGCTGAGGCAAAACGCCTTGCGCAGAACCGAACTCGACCTTGGAATTCGAAATCCAGACGTCTACGGGGCTGAAATGATCTGCGGTCCCCAACATCATGTAGTCAACACCGAAGCGTCCCAATAGCTTTGGACGCCGGCCCTGATGGCGCCGCTGAGCCTGTAGCACACCCTCACCGAGGGGGCCGCCATCATCAACCAACACCCTGCGCGACTCTCGGCGATCGGCTGGCCAACGGGCTGGGATCAGGAAATTGATCATGGCACGCATCCCCGCAAGCCCCCACGACGGTCAACAATGCGCCGGTGCAGGAGTGGCAGCTGGCCGACGGTGACGTGATCCGGCTCGGACACTCCGAAGCCGGCGAGGCGGTCACGATCCAAACAGCGGCGGTCACAAGTGCGGTCAAGCGCCGCTCGAGATTAGTGGGGCTGAGCGGCGACGAGGACTCGATGGAGTCTCGAATCAGGCACAGCGTGGTGGTGGAAGCACGCTGTCTTCGTCCGCAGAGTGGGACCGCTGAAAACCGTTCCGGCACTTAGCTCAACTACGAGTGGGAACTCAGGAGACCGTGACGTGGACGTGGTTGAAATGATCCGGCACGCGCCACATCGTGTAGTCGATACCAAAGCGTCCAGTTTGGCTTTGGAGGTCCGCGTTGATCGCGTCCCCCAGATTCATGTTGGCGCCCGTCATGATGTCGAGGGCGCGGCCGCTGGGGTGATCAGGGAGCGGGTCGGTGCGCACGCCACCGATGGACTGCACACCGGGATAGGTGGCCATGATGTAGGTGGCCAGGCTCCTCGCGTTGGGCATCAGCCCATTCATCCCGATCGTGGGGATTGGTGTCACCAGACCTGAGGCCGCCATGACGGAGGCGGGTAGTACGGCCGGCGCCTCTTGGTCGGCAGGGGTCAGCATCACAGACTTCGCCTTCACCGCGACGATACGGGCCTGAAGCTCAGCCTGCGTGCCCCGCAGATCCGCTCGCACCGCGGCAGCCGCCTCAACAGCCGCCCTGGCGTCGGTGGCGGATTTGGCCGCTGCCGCCTCGCGGGTCTTCGCCTCCTGCTCAGCCTGCCGGAAGCTCTGCACGCGGGAGGACATTTCCGTCGCCATCACCCGCTGAACGGCCAGCCTGTCGATCAGGCTTTTGGGCGAGGCGGCTGTGAGGATCGCGGTGAGAGCATCCCCGCGCCCGCCGGTGTACGCCGCAGCCGCCAGTCCGTCGACGGCGCTCTGGTAGCCGGCCAGCCGCGACCTGGCGGCGTTGAGCTCCGCTAGATCGACGTCGTACGCCTCGTCTGCCTGCTTGAGTACTTGCAGCGTGTTGTCAAGATTTCCCTGCGCTGTGTGAATGGTCGCGGCCAGCTGCTCAGCCTGCCGAGACAGTTCGTTGAGCTCTGCAAAGAGGTCCTGGGCCGGATCGGCGGCGGCGGCACCGCACCATAGCGGGACAAGGACCCAAAGTCCGGCGATCGCACCGGCCAACCGCATCCCGTACGCGGATTTCGCCGCACGTGGGGCAGAGAACTTCAAGACCCAACCCTCCCTCTGGTCGTTGAGCGGCCGATCTGTCAGCTTAGGTCTCGAAAAGATAACGAAGCACCGAGGGCTACGTCCAACCCAGGTTCGTGGATTTGTGGCGCCTGGTCGTGTGCTGCACGCGGTCGACGGCGGTTGCCGGATCGTCGACACACCGGCCTGGCAGGGCAGGGCGGCAGTCCTGGGAGCCATCTACCAATTGGCCGTTCCCGTACTGTTCCGCCATCGGCACCGCCGATTGCGCAAACGGTTCGGCCTATCGCCGGATCCTGGAATCCTTACCGCCACGACCGGGCGCTGGACCCGTCCGCCGGCACCCCAATCGCCGTGGCGCGACCCACAAGAACTGAAGAGGTGCACGCGGTTCTGCGCTGGGCCACCGCCCACCGGGTCCCAGTGGTCCCCCGGGGGCCCCGACGAAACCGTCTCGATTACCGGATGGAGCCGCCGCCAGAGCGGCGCTGGCCGGCGTGTGGGTGCAATGTTGAAGTCCCTGCCGTGCCCACGATGCCGTACTCGTCGATCTCGTAGACATGGGCCGCTCCGATGTCGAAGAAGGCGCCCACCACACGGACGCGACCAGCCTGTAACGCTTCACCCAGAAGGGGATGACGGGTCAGACGTTCTACCTGCACGGCGACGTTGACGATGGCGAGCTGATCGACCGGGCCGAAACCACACATTGTGGCGCTGGCTCGGGCTGGGTGGTGATTTTGGTAGGCGATGAAACTGTCAAGGGCGTGCTGGAGCCACCGCGCTACGACAGCGTCAGGGCCCTTCGTGTCCGATAGCAACGCCTTCATCGCCCCGCAGCATGAATGACCGCACACCACAATGGAATTCACGTGGAGTTGATTGATCGCGAAACTTAGTGAGGCGTCGACCGACCCATCGTTGACGTCGGCGGGAACAAGGTTGCCAACGTTGCGGACGGTGAACAGATCGCCCGGGCCGCTGGAGGTGATGACA
>JAHBAP020000241.1 GCA_018500005.2 Mycobacterium sp.
ACCCCCGACGGTGTCGACGCCATGATCAAGATCAACGACGGTGTCGAACTGTCGGAGTCCAGCAAGGCCCGGGTCGCCGGCCTGTCGGCCGCCGGTGAGCAGTACCTCGACTTCGACGGCGGCAACGGTGAGGCGCCGTTCCTGACCGACGGTGCGACCTTCGGGATGGGCAGGACCGACATTCCGGTGACGCTGGGCGAATTGCTCGGCCACTCCGACGGCATGCTCAAGCAGGTCGACACCAAGAAAATGGAGATCATCAAAAAAGAGTTGGGCATGAGCAAGGACGGCCCGCAGAAGCTCAACGACCTCATCGAGGGTGGGCTTTACCTGGTTTCCACCCTGGATGGCGTACTGCCGCAGACCACCCGGATGCTCAACACCAGCCGGGTGACCCTGCAACTGGTGTCCGACAAGCAGGAGGGCATGAAGGTCGCGACCGGTAACTTCAACGAGGTTCTCGGTGGGGTGAACCGGATGACCGGCGGCTTCCGCACGCTGACCACGGAGGGGCCCAAGACCTTCGGAGCGTTGGACACCGTGTTCGAGGACAACTCCGACACCATGGTGCAGTTGCTCGGCGACCTGACGACGACCTCCGAAATCATGTACATGCGGGTGCCGGCGCTGAACAACCTGTTCCCGACCTATCGTGGCTCGCTGTTCGACTCGCTGAGCAGCATCATTCACGACAACGGTTTCTGGGTGAACGCCGATATCTACCCGCGGTACTCGTGTGAATACGGCACCCCCCGGCTACCACCGGCCTCCGCCGAGTACTCCGAGCCGTTCATGGGCACCTACTGCCGCGACGATGATCCGGCGGTGCTGATCCGCGGTGCCAAGAACGCGCCGCGGCCGGCCGGGGACGACACCTACGGTCCGCCGATGAACATGGACCTTGGCCAGCAGACCGATCCGGCGCCGGAAGGCCGGTACGCGATCCCGACTCCGTACGGTGGCCCGACGCTGCCGATCGAGCCGCCCCGCTAATGCCGCCCCACAGGAGTTGTGCAGGAGAGATGCGCCACAATGCCAGTCATGACTGATGAAGGAGCCGGGGCCGCCGAGTCTCGCGAAACCTTGGAGATCGTGGAGACCACGGATGACGGACTGACGGCGGAAGCCGTTGTCGCCGAGGACGATGTGGCGCTGCCGGCCGACGAGGACATCGTCGTCGTTGCAGAGTCCACGCCGACGGCACGGTCGAGCCTTCTGGTGCCGGCGCTGATCGGCGCGCTGATCGCCGCCTTGGCCGGGGCGGGGTTCTTCGGCTGGAAGTTCTGGCAGCACCATCAGCTGGACCAGGCCCGTGATGAGGCCCAGCGCGCCGCGGTGGCCTACGCCCAGGTGCTCACCAGCGTGGACTCAAACAACGTCGACGAGAACTTCAAGCAGGTCCTCGACGGTGCAACCGGTGAGTTCAAGGACATGTACTCCAAGTCCAGCGTGGAACTTCGCCAGTTGCTGATCGAGAACAAGGCCACCGCCCACGGTGTCGTGGTGGATTCGGCGGTCCAGTCGGCCAGCAAGGACAATGCCGTTGTGCTGCTGTTCGTCGACCAGTCGGTCGCCAACACCAAGCTTCCCGACCCGCGTATCGACCGGAGTCGGATGAAGATGACCTTGGAGAAGGCCGACGGCACGTGGCGGGCCAGCAAGATCGAGCTCCCTTAACCAGAGGACAACTTATGCGGACAACGATGCGGGTAGGCGGACTCGCCACGGCGGCGATTGCCGTGGCGGCCTTGGTGTCGGCGCCCGGCGCAGGCGCCTCTGCAGTGCCGCTGTGCGATCAGATGGGCGGACAGTGGAACGGGCAGTACTGCCACGCCACGGTGCCCTCGGTGCGCGGCGCGGTCCGTGAAATCAACATCGCAATCCCGGCCGAGGCGGGCAATCCGGTCATCGGCGGTGCCATCAGTGACCACCTGGGCACCCTGATGAACAATTGGCGCACCGCTCCAGCGGGAATGTTCCAACACAGTTGGGGCGACGCCAATTTCGAGGTCTTCCATCACGGCAACATCCACACCGTCGTGTTCCACGAGACCTACAACTCCGAGAGCACGGCGCGCCTCGAGGGCCCGGCCATTCAGAGCGCCTACCGGACATTCGCCTTCGATTCCGCACGGGGGCGCCAGGTGCAACTCGCCGACCTCGTCGATATCGGCTCGATTCCGACGCTCGGCGCCCCGTTCATCCAGGCGGCGCTCGATCAGGCGCTGCCGCCGCACGACCCGAACACCTACCCGTTCACCCCCGATCGGTGGACTCCGGACAAGGTCTACTCGGGCGGGTACAAGGCGTGGGCGTTGACTCCGGATGAGTTGATCCTCTACATGCCCGACTATCCGGTCGCCCGGGACACCCCGATCGACTTCACCACCGCCAAGTGGATCTGGTCGATGACCGGCGGGATCGTGCAACCCCATATTCCGTTGAGCGCGCTGGGTCCGGCACTGCACGTCTAGGCTCACCGCGTAGCGTGGGTGCCATGGCGGAACTGAAGGATCAGCTGCGATCCGATCTCACCGATGCGATGAAGAACCAGGACAAGCTGCGGACCGCGACGCTGCGGATGCTGCTGGCGGCAATCCAGACCGAAGAGGTGTCCGGCAAGCAGGCCCGTGAACTCAGCGACGAGGACATCCTGAAGGTCCTGGCGCGGGAATCGAAGAAGCGCAGCGAGGCCGCCGAGATCTACACCCAGAACGGCCGCGGCGAACTGGCCGCCGAGGAACACGCCGAGGGCCGGATCATCGACGAGTATCTGCCCACTCCGCTCACCGACGCCGAAGTGGCCGATGTCGTCGACACCGCCATCGCCCAGGTCGCTGAGGAAATCGGTGAGCGGCCCTCGGTCAAGCAGATGGGAATGGTGATGAAGGCCGCCACCGCGATCGCGGCGGGCAAGGCCGACGGTTCCCGGCTGTCGGCGGCGGTCAAAGACCGGCTCTAGGTCTTCTCCGCGTTTCACTTGACGTGCACCGAGCTGCGCCCCCTCAGCTCCAGCACTCCGCCAGATGCCGCCGCAGGCGGCGTCACATCGGCCACGTTGATCTGCAACGGCCCGGTACCGTAGCGGCTGGACTCCAGGGAGGCATGTGATGGATGCGGACGTCATCGTCGTAGGTGCGGGACTGGCCGGACTTGTCGCGGCACACGAACTGACCAGCCGCGGCAAGACGGTGGCTGTGGTCGATCAGGAGAACGCCGGCAATCTTGGCGGACAGGCGTTCTGGTCGTTCGGAGGTTTGTTCCTGGTCGACAGTCCCGAACAGCGCCGGATGGGAGTCAAGGACTCCTTCGAGCTGGCCTGGAGCGACTGGCAGGGCAGCGCGGGCTTCGACCGTCTCGATGACGAGGATTCCTGGGCGGTCCGTTGGGCCCGCGCATATGTCGAGTTCGCGGCGGGGGAGAAGCGGTCATGGGCCAACAGCCACGGCATCACCTTCCTGCCGACGGTCGGCTGGGCCGAACGCGGTGACCTGCGCGCCGATGGGCACGGCAACTCCGTACCCCGGTTCCACGTCGCCTGGGGGACCGGAACCGGCATCGTCGAGCCGTTCGCGAACTACGCTCTCCAGGCCGCCGCACGCGGGTCACTGAAGTTCTTCAACCGGCACCGGGTCGACGAGTTGGTGTTCACCGGCGGTTCCGTCACCGGTGTGCGCGGGGTGGTGCTGGCTCCCGACGACGCCCCGCGCGGCGCCCCGTCGAACCGTGACCCGTTGGCGGAGTTCGAACTTCGCGCCCAGGCGATCATCATCACCACCGGCGGGATCGGCGGCAACCACGACATCGTGCGGCGTTACTGGCCGGCCCGGATGGGCACCCCGCCCAAGTCGATGATCACCGGGGTTCCGGCCTACGTCGACGGCCGGATGCTCGACATCGCCGCCGACGCCGGGGTCCGACTGGTCAACCGGGACCGGATGTGGCACTACACCGAGGGCATCCAGAACTGGGATCCGATCTGGCCCGAACATGCCATCCGGATCCTGCCGGGACCCTCCTCGATGTGGTTCGACGCGCTCGGCCGGCGACTGCCCGCGCCCTATCTTCCCGGCTACGACACCCTCGGCACGCTGCGGCACCTGCGCACCGATCCCGAGATTGCGCGATACGACCACAGCTGGTTCATCCTGACCCAGAAGATCATCGAGAAGGAGTTCGCACTGTCGGGTTCCGAGCAGAACCCCGACATCACCAACCGTGACAAGGCCGGCATGCTGCGCGAGCGGCTGATGAGCAAGGGCGCGCCGGCGCCGGTCGAGGCGTTCAAGACCCGCGGTGCGGACTTCGTCGTGGCCGACACCCTCGAGGAACTAATCGCGATGATGAACAAGCTCACCGATGAGCCGCTGCTGGATCCGCGGGCCGTCCGGGCTCAGATCGAGGCGCGAGATCTGCAGATGGCCAACCCGTTCTCCAAAGACGCTCAGGTACAGGGGATCCGGAACTCGCGGCGTTACCTCGGCGACCGCATCGCTCGGACCGCGTCACCGCACCGCATCCTCGACCCGGAGGCCGGCCCGCTGATCGGGGTCAAATTGCACGTGCTCACCCGAAAGACGTTGGGCGGCATCCAGACCGACCTCGATTCGCGTGCTCTGGACGCGGAGGGCGCCCCGATCGAGGGCCTGTACGCCGCAGGTGAGGTTGCCGGCTTCGGTGGCGGCGGAGTGCACGGTTACAACGCCCTGGAGGGGACCTTCCTCGGCGGGTGCCTGTTCTCCGGACGCACCGCCGGCCGGCACGCCGCGGGCCAGGTCTGAGACAACGGAGGGGAACATGCAGACAGCCAACCGCACGCCCATCAAGATCCTGGTGGCGCTCACCTATCTGGTCATGGTCGCGACCAACGCCGCGGCTAATGCGCTGCCGCTCAACGGAAGAGGAACCGGCGAGGTCTCCCAGGCCTACTCCAACCTGTTCACCCCGGCCGGGGTGACGTTCTCCATCTGGGGAGTCATCTATCTGCTGCTGGGCGCCCACGTGCTCTACCAACTCGGGCTGTTCCACGATCGGCCCGACACCGCTGCGGACACCGCCTTGCTGAACCGGGTCGGGGTGTTGTTCTCGCTGTCCTCGCTGGCCAACACCGCATGGATCTTCGCCTGGCACTACGACCTGATCCCGCTCTCGGCGGTGCTGCTGATCGCGATCCTGGTGCTGCTGGCGCGGATCGTGACCACGCTGCGCCGGGCCAACCTGACCGGACGCCGGCGTTGGTTCGTCGGGGTGCCGTTCAGTGTCTACTTCGGCTGGTCGACGGTGGCGGTCGTCGCCAACATCACCGTGCTGCTGGTCTATTGGCGCTGGGATGGATTCGGCCTCGCCGATTCCACCTGGGCGGTCGCCATCATCCTCGTTGCGATGGGAATCGGAACGGGGGTGATGATGCGCAACCGGGACGTCGCCTACGGTCTGGTTCTCATCTGGGCCTACCTCGGCATCCTGATCCGGCAGGTCTCCGATCTGACGAGCCAGTACCCGATGATCATCGCCGCGGTCGTGGCCTCGCTGCTGGTCTATCTGGCCGCCGAGGGGATACTCCTGCGGGGCCGACGGCGCGTCTAGGACCGAGACGGGAACGGCTCCGACCGGTGTCCCGGTCGAAGCCGTTTCACACTGTCGGGGTGGCGGGATTTGAACCCACGACCTCTTCGTCCCGAACGAAGCGCGCTACCAAGCTGCGCCACACCCCGTGTGAAGCGACGACAGCCTATCGCACCGGCGAGGCTGGAAGCCAAACGCCCTAACGGGCGGGCCAGGTGCAGGATTGTTCGAACTCCTGCAGCACGGTGGTGTAGGGATCGGGATTGAGGCCGTGCTCGGCCAGCCAGGCGTCGTCGTAGTAGGTGTCGGCGTAGCGTTCGCCACTGTCGCAGATCAGGCTGACCACCGATCCGCTCTCGCCGTTGGCGACCATTTCGGCCAGCAGCCCGAAAGCGCCCCAGATATTGGTCCCCGTCGACGGACCCACCCGCCAGCCGAGCACCCGGGAGACCTGATGGGCCGCGGCCACCGAGGCGGCGTCGGGCACTTGCACCATCCGGTCGATGACCGTCGGGACGAACGAGGGCTCGACCCGGGGCCGCCCGATGCCCTCGATGCGTGACGAGGCGCCGGTGACGACGTCGCTGCGGCCTTGTACGTAACCCGGGAAGAAGGCGGAGTTCTCCGGATCCACGACACAGAGTCGGGTCGGTTGGCGGCGGTATCGGATGAACCGGCCGATGGTTGCGCTGGTACCGCCGGTGCCGGCGCCCACCACGACCCAGGACGGCACGGGATGACGTTCTGCCGCCATCTGGTCGAAGATCGATTCGGCGATGTTGTTGTTGCCCCGCCAGTCGGTGGCCCGCTCGGCGTTGGTGAACTGGTCGAGGAAATATCCGCCGGTCTCGTCCGCCACCCGCGCGGCCTCGGCATTCACATCACCTGCGTTCTGGACGAAATAGCAACGGCCGCCGTGTTTCTCGATCAGTGCGACCTTCGCGCGGCTGGTCGAGGCTGGCATTACGGCGACGAACGGCAGGCCAAGCAGCGCGGCGAAGTACGCCTCGGACACCGCGGTGGAACCGGAGGACGCCTCCACGAGGGTGGTTCCTTCGGTGATCCAACCGTTGCAGAGTCCGTAGAGGAACAGCGACCTTGCCAACCGGTGCTTGAGGCTTCCGGTGATATGGGTGGATTCGTCTTTCAGGTAGAGCGCGACGTCGAAACGTTCGCACCAGGCCGAGGGCAACGGATACCGCAGCAGATGGGTGTCGGCGCTGCGTCGGGAGTCGGAACCGATCAGGCAGACGGCGCTGTCCACCCAGTCGCGCGGCGCGCTACGAACGGCGGCGGAGGGGCATCGAAAGTCCGTCACGGCCGGGTCAGTGCACCGAGACCGTCGGAGTGGAGCGCAACACGTTGCGGGTGTGGTCCCGCCCTCCGGTAGGGGAGGCGACCAGCGTCAGCAGGGTGGCCTCCGGCCGGCAGCAGAACCGAAGCGGCGCGAACGGCGAGGTTCCGATTCCGGCCGAAACGTGCAGGGCGGTCTCCGCTCCCCAACTCGACGCTCCCTTGGCCCGCGAGCGATCCAGGTCGCAATTGGTCACCAGAGCGCCGTAGAACGGCAGACACAGTTGGCCGCCGTGGGTGTGTCCTGCCATCACCAACTGGTAGCCATCGGCGGCGAACCGGTCCAGCACCCGGGTATAGGGGGCGTGGGTGACACCCAGGCTCAGGTTGGCCGCCGGACTCGGCGCCCCGGCGATGGTCTCGTACCGGTCCCGGCCCAGGTGGGCATCGTCGACCCCGGCCGCGGCGATCACCAGACCCGCAACCTGCAACTCCCGGCGGTTGTGCGTTAGATCGAGCCAGCCTCGCTCGGTGAAGGCGGCGCGCAGGTCCTGCCACGGCAGTGGGCTGCCGTGCGATCGGTGGTCGCTATCGGTCAGGTACTTCGCCGGGTTCTTCAGCTTCGGTGCGAAGTAGTCGTTGCTGCCGAAGACGAAAACCCCCGGGACGGCCAGCAGGTCGCCGAGTGACTGCACCACCGCGGGCACCGCACGCGGGTGGGAGAGGTTGTCCCCGGTGTTGACCACCAGGTCCGGTTCCCAGCGTGACAGTTCACGGAGCCAGTCCTGCTTACGGCGCTGTGAAGGACGCATGTGGATGTCGCTGAGGTGCAACACGCGCAGCGGAGTGGATCCCGGTGAAAGGACCGGCATGGTGACTTCGCGGACGACGAAGGCATTTCGCTCGATGACTGCGGCGTAGCCCACCGTCAACGCGGCCGTCCCGGCCGCGAGGGAGGCGGACTTTCTCAAGGCGTTGGCGGCCATACCGGCAGACTACTGCCACCGGGCGACAGAATGTGAAGC
>JAHBAP020000528.1 GCA_018500005.2 Mycobacterium sp.
CAAAACCATCGAGGAACTGGCGACCACGGTCCGCGGGTACCTGGAGTCCGGCGAACTCGACGGGTTCGTCCGCACCCTGCGCCCCAGGCCGGAGGGGTCCAACCGGATTCCGGTGTTCGTCTTCCACCCGGCCGGCGGGTCGACCGTGGTCTACGAACCGCTGCTCAAACGACTGCCCGCCGACACCCCGATGTACGGGCTGGAGCGGGTCGAGGGCTCCATCGAGGAACGCGCCGCGCAGTACGTGCCCAAGCTGATGGAGATGGGCGGCAACGGCCCGTTCATCCTCGCCGGGTGGTCGCTCGGCGGGGTGCTGGCCTACGCGTGCGCCATCGGCCTGCGCAAGGCCGGCGCCGACGTCGAGTTCGTCGGGCTGATCGATACCGTGCGCGCGGGCGAGGAGATCCCGCAGACCAAGGAGGAGATCCGGGCCCGCTGGGACCGCTACGCGCTGTTCGCGCAGCGGACCTTCAACGTCGAGATCCCGGCGATCCCCTACGAGCAACTCGAGGTGCTCGACGACGACGGCCAGGTGCGGTTCGTCCTCGACGCGGTCAAGCAGAGCGGTGTCAACATCCCCGGCGGGGTCATCGAGCACCAGCGGACGTCGTATCTGGACAACCGCGCCATCGACACCGCGCACATCGAGCCATACGACGGGCATGTGACGCTGTACATGGCCGACCGCTACCACGACGACGCCATCATGTTCGAGCCGCGATACGGCACCCGCAAGCCGGACGGCGGCTGGGGCGAGTTCGTCTCCGACCTCGAGGTGGTGCGCATCGGGGGCGAGCACATCCAGGCCATCGACGAGCCGTACATTGCCAAGGTGGGCGCTCACATGAGCGAGGCCATCAACCGGATTCAGGCCGTGCAGGATCAGGCCCAACAGGAGAAGTAGTGACGAACAAGTCCACCGCCGAGTTGCTGGCCGAGCTGCGCGAGAAGCTGGAGCTTGCCAAGGAGCCCGGCGGTGAGGCTGCCGCCGCCAAGCGCGACAAGCGCGGCATCCCCAGCGCCAAGGCGCGTATCCACGAACTGCTCGACCCGGGCAGTTTCATGGAGATCGGCGCGTTGGCCAGGACCCCGGGCGACCCCAATGCCCTCTACGGGGACGGCGTGGTCTGCGGGCACGGCACCATCAACGGCCGCCCGGTCGGCGTCTTCTCCCATGACCAGACGGTGTTCGGCGGGTCGGTGGGCGAGATGTTCGGGCGCAAGGTGGCCCGGCTGATGGAGTGGGTGGCCATGGTCGGCTGCCCGATCGTCGGCATCAACGACTCCGGCGGCGCCCGCATCCAGGACGCGGTCACCTCGCTGGCCTGGTACGCCGAGCTCGGGCGGCGTCACGAACTGCTGTCCGGTGTGGTGCCGCAGATCTCGATCATCCTCGGCAAGTGCGCCGGCGGCGCGGTGTACTCGCCCATTCAGACCGATCTCGTGGTCGCCGTCCGCGATCAGGGCTACATGTTCGTCACCGGACCCGACGTCATCAAGGACGTCACCGGCGAGGACGTCACTCTCGATGAACTGGGTGGGGCCGATCATCAGGCCCGCTACGGCAACATCCATCAGGTCGTCGACTCCGAGAAGGCGGCGTTCCAGTACGTGCGGGACTTCCTGGAATTCTTGCCGCCCAACACCTTTGACGATGCGCCGGTGATCAATCCGGGCCTCGAGCCGGAGATCACTCCGCATGACCTCGAGTTGGACAGCCTGGTCCCGGACGCCGACAACATGGCCTACGACATGCACGAGATCCTGATCCGGATCTTCGACGACGGCGACTTCCTCGACGTCGCCGCCCAGGCCGGCCAGGCGATCATCACCGGTTTCGCCCGGGTCGACGGCCGGCCGATCGGGGTGATCGCCAACCAGCCGATGCACATGTCCGGCGCGATCGACAACGAGGCCTCCGACAAGGCCGCCCGCTTCGTGCGGTTCTGTGATTCCTTCAACGTGCCCCTGGTGTTCGTCGTCGACACCCCCGGCTTCCTGCCCGGCGTGGAGCAGGAAAAGAACGGAATCATCAAGCGTGGCGGCCGTTTCCTGTACGCGGTGGTCGAGGCCGACGTCCCGAAGGTGACATTGACGATCCGCAAGTCCTACGGCGGGGCGTACGCGGTGATGGGATCCAAGCAGTTGACCGCCGACCTGAACTTCGCCTGGCCCACTGCCCGGATCGCGGTGATCGGCGCCGAGGGCGCCGCGCAGTTGTTGGTCAAGCGGTTTCCCGACCCCACCGCACCGGAGGTGCAGAAGATCCGCGCGGACTTCATCGAGGGTTACAACCTCAACATGGCGATCCCGTACATCGCCGCCGAACGCGGCTTCATCGACGCGGTCATCGAGCCGCACCAGACCCGCCTGCTGCTGCGCAGGTCCATGCGGTTGTTGCGGGACAAGCAGATTCAGCGCGTACAGCGCAAGCACGGCCTCATTCCGATCTAGAGGGGAGCAGACGTGACCGAGATGTCTGAAGCGACGGCCGCCACCGGCGCCGCCATGGGGGAGGCCATCGGCGTCTTCATGCTGCATCCGGAGACCTTCGCCGGAAGCATCGCGGCGGGTTATTCGCATCCGCTGGCCGGTTACGTGGCCGGCCGTGGCGGGGTGCTGGGTGAGGCCAGCGGTCGAACGGTCGCCGCGGTGTTCTCGATCTTCGAACCGAACACGGTCGCCGCACTGTGGGAGCAGGGAATCGCGGTGCGCGGTGCGGCGGGTGCGGCGCAGGTCTACTGGGACCAGGTCGCCGAATTCGGTCGCAAGTACCTCGCCGGGGCGGCGGGTACGTCGCGGATCGCCGAACTGGGTGAGAGAGTCATCGCGGCCACACCGACCGGCGCCCTGCCGATGTTCGCCGGATGGCGGGCGATGCCACTGGCCGACGATCCCGGCGCCCGGGCTCTGCAGGTGATGTTCGTGTTGCGCGAGCTGCGGGGCGATGTGCACTTCGGTGCGCTGTCCCTGTCCGACATCACGCCGGTCGAGGCGCACATGATGCATGGCGGCGAGGACTACACCCGGATGTTCGGCTGGCCCGAGCCTTTCGCCGACGGCGAGGACAAGCGGGAGCGCTACGCCGAGGTGGAGAACCTCACCAATACGCGGATGACGGAAATCTTC
>JAHBAP020000552.1 GCA_018500005.2 Mycobacterium sp.
AGCCGCACCCGAATGCTGGTCACCGCCATCGTGGTGGCAACCCTCGTCGTGGTCGTCGTCCTGGTGCCGATCCCAAGCGCACTGCAGTTGCGGGACTGGGCGACTTCGCTGGGCCCCTGGTTCCCGCTGGCATTCCTGGCGGCTCACGCTGTGGTCACCGTGCTGCCGTTCCCCCGCACCGCCTTCACTCTGGCGGCGGGGCTGTTGTTCGGTCCGCTGCTGGGGATCGCCATTGCAGTGACGGCCAGCACGATCAGCGCCATCGCCGCGCTCTACCTGGTGCGGGCGTTCGGCTGGCAGGTCGGCAAACTGTTCAGCCATCCCACTGTGGACGCCCTCGACGCCCAGCTGCGGGAGCGCGGCTGGCGCGCCGTGCTGTCGCTGAGATTGATTCCGGCGGTGCCGTTTTCAGTCCTGAACTACGCCGTAGCGGCCTCGGCCGTACGCGTTGTTCCCTACCTGCTGGCGACCGTCGCCGGACTGGTGCCCGGCACCGCAGCCGTCGTCGTGCTCGGCGATGCGATGACCGGGCACATCAGCCCGTACCTGGTGCTGGTGTCACTGTTCACGGCCTCGATCGGGATCACCGGGCTGATGTACGAAGCGCGGCACTACCGTCGGAACACCGAACGGTGACCGGTCAGAGCACCCCGAAGTGCCCGAGGTCATCCGGGATGTCGCAGCGGTCGCGCAGAGCGAATGCCGGTCCGCGGATGGCGTCGATTTCAGCCTTGGTCTGCGGGTTAGCGGCCAGATAGCTCGCAATCTTGTTACGCGCCTCCGGACGCGGAAGAGCGTCCACGCTGGTGAACAGGTCGTTCACCTCGGGGTGTGTGAACAGATAGCCGGTCATCGCGGTAGCCACTTGGGCCTCCACAGCGGTGATGTCACCGGCCGTGCAACCGGGTCCTGGTCCAGCGACCGCGGGCGCAGCAAAGCCCAGCAGGACGCCGAGGCCTATGCCGCTGCCGAGAACTGACGCCGCCGTGCGACGGGCCGAGAAAGTGAGTGTCATTGGGCTCCCTGGATTCGATTTCTGCGACTCACTTTAGACAGGCCGTCTCTATCCTGCATCTGCGAGGGCGGAGCGAACTCGGTAGACTCCACCCAACTCGAATGAAGGAAGCGGACACATGAAGCGGACATCGCAGAAACGACGGATCCTCGCTCTGATCGCCGGCGGGATCGGCACGACCGCTGCTCTGCTCGGCGCTCCTAACGCGGCCGCCGATGAGTATGGCGGTGGCAGTGCCAACAATCCCCTGCTGCCGGGATGCGAGGTGACGGGCGGAAGCGCTGTGACCGGCGGACAGAACACGGATTGCGCTAGCCCGGGCAACTCGCAACTCACCGCAACTCCCAACGATCTCGGCGTCATCGGTAGCTACGGAGCCTGGGGAGACGGGTTCGGTCTCGGCTACGGCTGGTGAGTCAGCGCTAACCGGCTGGCGAAGTCTGAGTGGGCTCGGACGAACCTGGATCGAGTACCAATGCTCGGGACAGGTCGGCTGGTTCAGCTGCCGGCGGTAAGGCGCGCGCCGCGGCTTCGGCCTTCGCGACGGCCTCGGCGATCTCGGGGTCGGTGCGCGTGGTGAACCAGTCGGCAACCTCCTCGGCGTCGTCTTCGGGCGGAGCAGGGGGGTCGGCTGGCGAGGGCTCGTAACGGAACACGCCGTCGGCGCCCGGTGCACCGAGCAGTTTGGTGAAGCCCTGCAGCGCCGATCCGAAGTCGCTGGGTACCAGCCAGACCTTGTTGGCCTCCCCCTTGGCCATCTCCGGCAGTGTTTGCAGGTACTGGTAGGCCAGCATCTCCGGCGTGGGGCGGCCAGCCTTGATCGCCGCGAATGTCTTCTCGATGGCCTTGGCCTGGCCTTGGGCGTGCAGGTACTGGGCGGCCCGTTCACCCTGCGCCCGCAGGATGCGGGACTGCCGGTCGGCCTCGGCGGCCAATATCGCCGCCTGCTTGGCACCCTCGGCGGCCAGGATCTGCGACTGCTTCTGACCCTCGGCCTGCTTGATCGACGCCTCCCGAGTGCCCTCCGCAGTGAGGATCATCGCCCGCTTCTCCCGGTCGGCCCGCATCTGCTTTTCCATCGAGTCCTGGATCGACGGTGGCGGGTCGATGCTGCGTAGCTCGACCCGGGCAACCCGCAGACCCCAGCGGTTGGTGGCCTCATCGAGCACCCCGCGCAACTGCCCGTTGATCTGATCCCGGCTGGTCAGCGTCTGCTCCAAGGTCATCCCGCCGACGACGTTGCGCAGCGTGGTGGTGGTCAGTTGTTCGACGCCGACGATGTAGTTGTTGATCTGGTAGACCGCCGCCTGCGGATTGGTGACCTGGAAGTACACCACCGTGTCGATATTGACCGTGAGGTTGTCTTCGGTGATCACCGGTTGCGGCGGGGAGGAGACCACCCGCCCCCGCCGGTCGACTCGGGCGCGGATCCGGGCGGTGAACGGAATCAGCAGTGTCAACTGTCCGGAGACCGTCTTGCTGTACCGGCCGAGCCTCTCGATCACTGCCGCCTCGGCCTGCGGGATCAGCGCCACGGACTTGGCCACCACGATCACTGCAAAGATCACCAGAACCGCCAGCAGCACCAGGCCTGCGGTTGCTCCGCCCATTTCGGTTTCCTCCCCTAGTCTCGCCAGACCACCGCGGTGGCTCCGTCGATATGCATGACGGTGACCTGGTCGCCGGGCTCGTAGCTGTCTTCTTCGTTCAGCGGACGGGCAGTCCAGACCTCGCCGTCCAACTTGACCTGGCCCTGCTGCCGGTTGATCTTGCTGAGAACCAACGCGTGCCTGCCCTCCAGCGCCCTGGCCGGTTCCGGAAGAGGAGCCGCGCCCGCCAGCCGACGGCGCAGGACCGGGCGCACCATGACCAGTAGCAGGACCGATACCACCAGGAACACCGCACCATGCGCCCACGCCGGCAAACCGAACATGGAGAAACCGGCCGCTGCCAGCGCCCCGCCGCTAAGCATGAGCAACGACATGTCCCCGGTGAGCGCTTCGGCCGCGCCGAGACCCAGAGCAAACACCAGCCAGATCAGCGGCGCCGACACCGGGACTCCAACATCACAAATGCAACCATACGCGCGGACCAGGTGAGGTGCAGTAGACCGACCCGGACGGCCTCCGGCCCACTACACTCACGACCATCATGTGGTGCCCGAGTGTCTCGTTATCGGTGTGGAGCAACGCCTGGCTGGCCGGCCGGGCGGCTCCGGATGACGTTCTGGATGCGTTAAGCGACTGGGCCCCAGCACATTCGGTGACCGCCTACGACGCGGTCGCCGCCGGGCGCACCGGATTGCCGTGGCCGGACATGGACGGCACCGGCGCGATGTCGCTGTTGCAGACGGTCCGAGTCGCGACCGGCCCGCGGGGCGAAGGCTGGTCGCCCGGTCCGTCGATCGGGCTCGCCCTGCCGGTCCCGGGCGACGTTCGCGGCCTGCCGGCCGGCACCCAGTTTCAGGCCGACGCTCTCGATGCCGGCGAGGCTGTCCTGGTCCGGGCCGCCGACGGCACCGCGATCGGCCTGGTGCCGACATTCGAGTGGGAAGACGCCGACGACGACGAAACCTCCGATGAGGCAACGGTTCCGGTTACCGCGCTGTTGTGGTCGGTCTACTCGCTGCCCGACTTCCCGGTTTCCGACCATATGGACCTCGGCGAGGCCGAATATTCCTTGCGTTCAGCGGTGCGGTCGGCCGCCGAGGCGCTCGACGGACTGAAATTGGCTGCCGGAGAGGATGATCCGCGCGCAATCGTCGAAGATCTGCTACAGGCCAACCGCCATCACCGCGTTCCCGATCACGCCCCGGAACGGGCACTGCGAGTTCTCAATACCGCGGCTCATATCGACGCGATCATCACGGTGAGTTCCGGGGTGGCGCCGATCAGCACCCAGAGCGCATCCCAGGTGCAGATCGCCGACGTGGCCATCCGGCCGCTGGCCGCTGTCGTGCGCGCAGCACGGTCGGCAGCGATCAGCGCAATACTGCAGTCGGCCTGGCGCTAGCGGCAGCAGCAGCCGCAGTGGCCTCGCACTTGGCCGTGCATAATTTGCCGTTGACGCTCGAGCCATATCCTGGAACAGGTTCGGGCCCAACGACTCTGGAGGCTTCGCGCCCCTCTGCGACTTCGTCGAGAAGGTCGAGCGCCAACCGGGCGAAACGCGGTTGGGAGTTGGGCGTGGTAGCCCGCGCCAGCGCGACGCCGAGTTCCTCGGCCTGCTCAGCCAGTTCCGCGTCCAGATCCCAGATGACCTCGATGTGATCGGCGACGAAGCCCACCGGACAGACAATGACCGCTTTGGTGCCGGATTCCGCCAACGTCGTCAGGTGGTCCCCCACATCGGGTTCCAGCCACGGAACCTGCGGCGGCCCGGATCGCGACTGCCACACCACGTCATAGTCGTCGTAGCCAGCGGCCGCGGCGATCAAACCGGAGGTGTAGCCGACCTGCCTCGGATACAGGCTCGGCCCGCATCGGTCGACCGCCCGCATCGGAATCGAATGGGCGGTGAACACCAACCTGGCCTCAGCCCGAAGTTCGGCCGGCAGTTCAGCGGCGGCCTCGCCGATCGCATCGGCGAACATCTCGATCAGCAGCGGGTGGTCGAAGTACTGCCGAAGTTTCTGCAATTCCGGGGCGGTGTCCCCCGCCGCCGCGCGGGCGCGGGCGATGTCCTCCTGGTACTGGGTGCACCCGGAATAGCCGCCCCACGCCGAG
>JAHBAP020000263.1 GCA_018500005.2 Mycobacterium sp.
CTCGGCACCCCCGTCGTCGAGCCGGAAATCGCAATCCGCCAAGGAAAGTTCCTGGTGCCACGACTGATGCACTGGGCACGCAACGGTCAGCTCCCCATGCCACGGTCCGAGGATTACGTCCTGGCTCCGACCGAACGGGGCGCGATCGACAACCTACGGCTGACCGAGGCCGAGGTCTTGCCGCCGAGCGCCAACGAGGTGCAGGTCCGGGTGGAGGCCGCCGGCCTGAACTTCCGCGACATCCTCAACGTGCTGGGCCTCTACCCCGGCGATCCGGGCCCGATCGGCGGTGACCTCTGCGGTGTCATCACCGAAGTCGGCTCCGACGTCACCGATTTCGAAGTCGGTCAGCGGGTTTTCGGCTCCATGCAGGGCGCCTTCGCCAGTCGGCTGAACGTGCCGGCGCCGCTACTGGCACCGGTGCCCGCCGGTGTTGACCCGGTCGGCGCGTCGACACTCCCGGCCGCGGCGCTCACCGCGCGACTGGCGTTCGACTGGGCGAAACTCAAGCCGGGCGATCGGGTGCTCATCCACGCCGCCAGCGGTGGCGGCGGGATGGCGGCGATCCAGTTGGCGCGGTTCCATGGCGCCACCGTCTTCGCGACCGCCAGCGCCTACAAGCAGGCGACGCTGCGCGAGATGGGCGTTGAGTACGTCTACGACTCCCGCACAACGGATTTCGCCGACCAGATCCTGGCCGACACCGGTGGCGAAGGTGTCGACGTCGTACTAAACAGCCTGACCAACGATGGCTTCATCGAGGCGACCGTGCGGGCCACCGCGAAGGGTGGCCGGTTCGCGGAGATCGCCAAGCGCGATATCTGGACCGCCGAGGAGATGGCGGCGGCGCGCCCGGACATCGACTACGGGGTCATCGCGCTCGACGTCACGATGATGAACGACCCGGGTCACATCCAGACGCTGATGGCCGAACTGTCCGAGGGGATGGCAAAGGGCGAATGGACGCCGGTCCCGGCCGAGGTCTACCCGCTGACCGAGGCCCGCGCCGCGTTCCGCCGCATGCAGCAGGCACGGCACATCGGCAAGATCGTCGTGCAGATGCCGAAACCGCTTGCGCCGCGGCCTGACCGGACCTATCTGGTGACCGGCGGCCTGGGTTCGCTGGGATTGCATACCGCGGCCCATCTGGCTCAACTCGGCGCGGGCGACATCGTGCTGACAAGCCGCCGCGGCCCGGATGCCGACGCCGAGCAGGCCATCGCCACGATCGCGGAGCGCTTCCACTGCCGCATTCACGTGTTCAACGCCGACGTCGGCGAGGCGTCCGAGGCGGCGGCCCTGCTGGAGCGGATCCGTGCGGAGTTGCCGCCACTGGCAGGTATCGCACATCTGGCCGGCGTGCTCGACGACGCGCTGGTTCCGCAGCAGAGTCTGGACCGGTTCCGGACCACCCTGGCGCCCAAGGCGTTCGGCGCGCACCACTTGCACCGGCTCACCAGCGACGACGATCTGGATTTCTTCATCCTGTACTCGTCAGCCTCAGCTGTGCTGGGCTCGCCGTCCCAGGCCAACTACGCCTGCGCCAACGCGCTGCTCGACGGACTCGTCGCCGAGCGACGGGCGCAGGGTCTCCCGGCCACTGCCGCCAACTTCGGCCCGTGGGGCGGCGGCGGCATGGCGACCTCCGAGGCCGCGCTGGCCAACCTCACCGCGCAGGGCATGATGCCGCTGGATCCGACGGCGGCGCTGTCCGCGCTCGGCGAGGTGGTCCGGCACGGGACCGCGCAGGCGACCGTCCTCAAGGCCAACTGGCAGCGGACCGCGAAGATGCTGGGCGGTATCCGTCCACCACTCCTCGATCAGGTGCTGCCCACCGGTGACGTCGCAACAACCGGTGACAGCGAGTTGCTACGGCAACTCCAGGAGATTCCGGTGGCTCAGCGGGTGGGGTTCATCGCCGAGTTCCTGCAGCGCGAGGTACAGGGCTTCCTCAGACTCGCGGGGCCGCCCGCGGCGTCGAGCAGGTTCCTCGATCTCGGAACCGACTCGCTGATGGCGGTTGAACTGCGCAACAGGCTGTTCAGTCAGTTCGGCGGCAAGTTCGACATCAGCCCGACCGCTGTATTCGACTATCCGACCATCGGGGAACTCGCCGCGCATCTGGTCTCACAACTGCCCGATTCGGATGAGCCCTCCGAAGCCGACGAACAACCGGCGGAAACCCCAGCGCACCCCTGAAACGCAATCTGAACCCCCGGCTTCCGGGCGGCAGATGCAGTAAGTCACAGCGGCTTGCAAAAAGGTTATGAAATGTATAACTTAAGGCATGTTACTGGTGGGTAACTTGCGTCAAGTACCCAACCGCGAAGGTGGCGTTCTCAAGGAGGAGTTTCAGTGAGCCACTACAAGAGCAATGTTCGCGATCAGGTCTTCAACCTGTTCGAGGTGTTCGGCCTGGGCCAAGCTTTGGGCCAAGGCGAGTTCAGCGATCTCGACACCGACACCGCCATCGAGATGCTCGGTGAGATGGCTCGGCTGTGCGAGGGCCCGGTAGCCGCGTCCTTCGTCGAGGGCGACCGCAACCCGCCGGTCTTCGATCCCGAGACCCACACGGTCACCCTGCCGGAGTCCTTCAAGGCCTCCGTGCGTGCCTTCATCGACGGCGGCTGGGACAAGGTCGGCCTGATCGAGGAACTCGGCGGCATGCCTGCCCCCAAGGCGCTGATGTGGGCGGTGAACGAGCACGTCCTGGGCGCCAACCCGGCGGTGTGGATGTACGCCGGCGGCGCCGGCTTCGCACAGATCCTCCACCACAACGGCACCCCCGAGCAGAAGCGGTGGGCCGAACTGGCCGCCGAGCAGGGCTGGGGCTCGACCATGGTGCTCACCGAACCCGACGCCGGATCGGACGTCGGGGCCGGCCGGACCAAGGCCGTCAAGCAGGAGGACGGCTCCTGGCACATCGACGGCGTGAAGCGGTTCATCACCTCCGCCGACTCAGATGACCTGTTCCCGAACATCTTCCACCTGGTGCTGGCCCGCCCCGAGGGCGCCGGGCCGGGCACCAAGGGTCTGTCGCTGTTCTTCGTGCCGAAGTTCAACTTCGACCCGGAGACCGGTGAACTGGGCGAGCGCAACGGCGTCTTCGTCACGAACGTCGAACACAAGATGGGTCTGAAGGTTTCGGCCACCTGTGAGCTGACTTTCGGACAGCACGGCATCCCGGCCAAGGGCTGGCTGGTCGGCGAGGTCCATGAGGGCATCGCGCAGATGTTCGACGTCATCGAGCAGGCTCGAATGATGGTGGGCACCAAGGCGATCGCCACGCTGTCCACCGGCTACCTGAATGCGCTGGAGTATGCCAAGCAGCGCGTTCAGGGTGCCGACCTGACCCAGATGATGGACAAGACGGCTCCGCGGGTGACCATCACCCACCACCCGGACGTCCGTCGCAGCCTGTTGACCCAGAAGGCCTACGCCGAGGGACTGCGCGCGCTGTATCTGTTCACCGCGACCTACCAGGATCCGGCGGTGGCTCAGATGCTGCACGGCGCCGACGCCGATCTGGCTCTCAAGGTCAACGACCTGATGCTGCCAATCGTCAAGGGTGTCGGATCCGAGCAGGCCTACGCCAAGCTCACCGAGAGCCTCCAGACCCTGGGCGGTTCGGGCTTCCTGCAGGATTATCCGATCGAGCAGTACATTCGCGACGCCAAGATCGACTCGCTCTACGAGGGCACCACCGCCATCCAGGCGCAGGATTTCTTCTTCCGGAAGATCATCCGCGACAAGGGCCAGGCCCTGGCACACGTGGCCGGCCAGATCGACGAGTTCGTCAAGAACGAGTCCGGCAACGGCCGGCTCAAGACCGAGCGGGCGCTGCTGGCCAAGGCACTGGAGGACGTCCAGGGCATGGCGGCCGCGATGACCGGCTACCTGATGGCCGCCCAGGAGGATCCGAAGAGCATCTACAAGGTGGGCACCGCTTCGGTGCGCTTCCTGATGAGCGTTGGCGACCTGGTGATGGGCTGGTTGCTGCTGCGCCAGTCGGCGGTCGCCATGGCCGCGCTGGACAACGGCGCTTCCGGGGCGGACCGGACCTTCTACGAGGGCAAGATCGCGGCGGCGTCGTTCTTCGCGAAGAACTTCCTGCCCCTGCTGACCAGCACCCGCCAGGTGATCGAGTCGGTGGACAACGAGCTGATGGAGCTTGACGAAGCGGCCTTCTAAATCGCTGACGCCCACAACGCCCTACCACTGCGGCCCCGGATGAATTCCGGGGCCGCAGTGCTTTCCTGATCCGCTGGGGCCCTGATCCGGTGGTGCCCTGATCCACTGGGGCGAACTCGGGTCCAACGGCCCTTCCGCCCCGGAGTCGAATTGTTAGCGTTGAGCAGTGACCTCTCCCGAGCGTAAGTCGGGGAACCCCAAGCCTTCCTCCCGCAATCCGGTGGCCAGTATCGTCGGCCCGTTGACGAGTTCGGTCGCCAAGGCCGGCGGCTATTACGCCCGCTCCTGGAGTGCCTATCTGGGCGGCGGCCCAAGCGTCCTCCCGACGGCACGCCCCACCCTGTCGCTGGCCACTCACGCCCTGCGGGACGAGCTGGTGCTCGTGGGTCTGCTCTGGCGACGGCCGCTGAGCGACCCGGCCGTCTATGAACAGATCAACAGCGAAGTGCGCGAGGCGGTCGAGTTCTACGGTGACCGGGGCTGGCTGGACAAGCCGCAGGATTTCTTCGCCGTGCCGTCGGCACCAACCGACGTTTCCATCCGTTCCTTCACCAACCGCAACCGAACCCACGAGCGGATCACGTTCGATAGCGGCTATGCGCCGCATCCCGGCGAACCGGGCGCCGACCGGTGGATGAGCTACACCGCCAACAACCGCGACTATGCGCTGATGCTGCGCCACAAGGACAATGGGCAGGGGAAACCGCGGCCCTGGATGGTGTGCGTGCACGGCACCGAAATGGGGCGCGCTGGCTTGGATTTGACCCTGTTCCGGGCCTGGCATCTCCATGAGGATTTCGGCCTCAACGTCATCCTGCCGGTGTTACCCATGCACGGCCCCCGCGCGAGGAGACTGCCCCGGGGAGCGGTGTTCCCGGGCGAGAACGTGTTGGACGACGTCCACGGCGCCGCCCAGGCGGTATGGGACGTGCGGAAGTTGATCGCCTGGATCCGGTCGGAGCAACCCGGCGCCCGAATCGGCCTCAACAGCATCTCGCTGGGCGGCTATATCGCGGCATTGGTGGCCAGTCTCGACGAGGATCTGACCTGCGCCATTCTCGGGGTGCCGCCGTCGAATCTCGTGGAACTGCTCGGCAGGCATTCGGGCCTGCCCAAGGACGACCCGCGGTGGAAGACCCTCGAGCTGGCCAAGCCGATCGGACAGATGATCTCACCGCTGTCGATGGAACCCAAGGTGCCTCCGCAAGGCCGGTTCATCTACGCCGGCGTGGCCGACCGGATCGTGCACCCCCGACAGCAGGTGGTTCAACTCTGGGAGCACTGGGGCCGCCCGGATATCGGCTGGTACCACGGCGGGCACACCGGTTTCTTCCAAGCCCGACCGGTTCAGCGCTATGTCGATGCGGCGCTGGTGCAGTCGGGGCTGTCCGACCGCGGTCCGGTCGGACCGGATCCGACCGGAAAGCCGAAGGGACCCAACGGAAGACCGAAGTGACCGCCGCTGGAATCCCCTCCACTCCAGCGACGGTCACTTCTCCCGCCCCTTCGTGCCGACGAAGCGGGCCCCTCGCGAGGACGCTCCGCGCCACCGCCGGGTCGGGGGTCAGACGGTCACGCGGAGCTGTCCAGACCCTGATTACCCCGCGATCCCGCGATCCAAACTAAGCTTCCAGAATCGCGGTGACGCCCTGACCTCCGGCGGCGCAGATCGAGATCAGTCCCCGCACCGGCCGCGACGTTTCGGCTCTCTTCTCCGCGAGTTGTTTGGCCAACTGGGCCACGATCCGGCCGCCGGTCGCCGCGAACGGGTGGCCCGCGGCCAGCGACGAACCGTTGACATTGAGCTTGGTGCGGTCAATCGGACCCAGCGCCGCGTCCAGACCCAGTCGCTCCTTGCAGTACTCCTCGGATTCCCAGGCCTGCAGATGGCAAAGCACCACCGATGCGAACGCTTCGTGGATCTCGTAGAAGTCGAAATCCTGCAGGGACAATTCGTTACGGGCCAGCAGCCTCGGGATGGCGTAGGTGGGCGCCATCAGCAGTCCGTCATCACCATTGACGTAGTCCACCGCCGCGGTCTCGGCATCAACGAAGTACGCCAGCGGCGTCAGCGAGCGCGCCCCTGCCCATTCCTCGCTGGACAGCAGTGCCACCGATGCGCCATCGGTCAACGGGGTCGAGTTGCCGGCCGTCATCGTCGCGTCGCCGCCCTTGACCCCGAAGACCGGTCGCAAGGTGGCCAGCTTCTCGGCCGTGGAGTCGGCCCGCAGATTGTTGTCGCGGTAGAGACCGAGGAAGGGTGTGACCAGATCGTCGAAGAATCCGCGGTCGTAGGCGGCCGCCATATTCCGGTGGCTGGCCGCCGCCAACCGATCTTGATCGACACGCTTGATGCCCATCTTCTTGGCGGTGACGGCGGCGTGCTCGCCCATCGATAATCCGGTGCGGGGCTCACCGTTGGTAGGGATCTCCACCCCGACTGCCGCGGGCAGCCGGCCCACCAACTTCAGGCGGTCCAGATTGGATTTCGAGCGTCGCAACGCCAGCAGGGCGCGACGGAGATCGTCGCCCAGTCCGATCGGGGCGTCGGAGGTGGTATCCACCCCGCCGGCGGCGGCGACCTCGTAGCGCCCGGCGGCGATCCCGTCGGCCGCCGCGATGGCCGACTGCAGACCGGTCCCGCAGGCCTGTTGCAGATCGAAGGCCGGGGTATACGGCGACAGCGCGGTTCCCAGAACACATTCACGCATCAGATTGAAGTCCCGGCTGTGCTTGAGGACCGCACCGCCGATGACAGCCCCGAGGGTCTGCCCCGCCAAACCGAATCGATCCACCAGCCCGGTCAGCGCGGCGGTGAACATGTCCTGATTGGACGCCTCCGCGTAGGCACTGTCCGAGCGGGCGAACGGGATACGGTTGCCGCCGAGAACGGCGACTCTGCGTCTTGTGGGGGCAGCCACGTCAGACCTCCGCAGTGTCGGTACACAGGATTGGGGTATTCGAGCCCATAGTACGCACCGTTCTTACTCTGGAGTAAGTTCCTACCACGAGTTCCCGGTACCCGGATTCCGCAAACGCGACAGGCACTCCCCGAAAGGTGATCCAAGTGGCTTCCGACCTTCTGTCCCAGGTGATCAATTCCGCCCCCGCCTCGTTCCTGGCCAAACAGCTGGGCGTGCCAGCACCCGAGACGCTGCGCCGCTACCGGGCCGGCGAGCCGCCGCTGTCGGGATCGCTGCTGATCGGCGGCGACGGCCGGCTGGCCGAACCGGTCCGCGCCGCACTGGCCGACGACTACGACATCGTCGGCAACAATCTCGGCGGCCGGTGGGCCGACACCTTCGGCGGCCTGGTCTTCGACGCGACCGGAATCACCGAACCGCAGGCGCTGCGCGGACTTTACGAGTTCTTCACCCCGCTGTTGCGCAACCTGGGGCCGTGCGCCCGAGTGGTGGTGCTCGGCAGCACCCCCGAACAGGTGACCGACAGCACCGAGCGGATCTGCCAACGTGCCCTGGAGGGGTTCACCCGATCCCTGGGCAAGGAAATGCGCCGCGGTGCGACGGTGGCACTGGTCTATGTCTCCCCCGATGCCAAGCCGGCGGCCACCGGGTGCGAATCGACACTGCGATTCCTGCTGTCGGCGAAGTCCGCATACGTCGACGGCCAGGTCTTCCGCGTCGGGGCCGCTGACTCGCAGCGACCGGCCGATCCGAACAAGCCACTGTCCGGCAAGGTGGCCATCGTCACCGGGGCGGCCCGCGGAATCGGCGCCTGCATCGCCGAGGTTTTCGCCCGCGACGGTGCGACGGTGGTGGCTGTCGATGTCCCCCAGTCCGCCGGCGAACTCGCAGAGACCGCCGCCCGCGTTGGTGGTACCGCCCTGGCTCTGGATGTCACCGCCGAGGACGCCGTTGATCGAATCACCGCACATCTGCGCGAGCACTTCTCGGAATCCAACGGAGGCCGGGCCGACATCCTGGTCAACAACGCCGGAATAACCCGCGACAAGCTGCTGGCCAATATGGACGACGCCCGCTGGGACGCGGTGATCGCAGTCAATCTGGTTGCCCCGCTTCGGCTTACCGAAGGTCTGACCGGTAACGGCAGCATCGGAGAGGGCGGCCGGATCATCGGCCTGTCGTCGATGGCGGGCATCGCCGGCAACCGCGGCCAGACCAATTATGCGACCACCAAGGCCGGGATGATCGGGATCACCGACGCATTGGCCCCGGCCTTGGCGGACAAGGGCATCACCATCAACGCGGTCGCCCCCGGCTTCATCGAGACCGCGATGACCGCAGCCATTCCGTTGGCCACCCGCGAGGTGGGCCGTCGGCTCAACTCGCTGTATCAGGGCGGCGAACCGGTTGACGTCGCCGAGACCATCGCCTTCTTCGCCAGTCCGGCCTCCAACGCGGTGACCGGTAATGTGATCCGGGTCTGCGGCCAAGCCATGCTGGGGGCCTGATGTCCCTGTTCGATCAGGGACTGAGCCTTGCCCGCGCCGCCGCGGGCGCACTGCCCTTCGTCCCGCGCGGCGACCGACTACCCAACCGGGTGGAGCAGATCGCAGATCTTGCGATCGACCGCGAACATGTCGCCGCCTACGCCGCGATAACCGGACTGCGTTACGGGGAAAACGTCCCGCTCACCTACCCTTTCGTACTGACGTTTCCGTCGGTCATGTCACTGCTCAGCGGCTTCGACTTCCCGTTCCCCGCCGTCGGCGCGGTGCACGTGGAGAACCAGATCACCGCCTTCCGGCCCATCGCCGTCACCGACAAACTGGGCGTCAAGGTTCATGCCGAGAACCTCCGTGAGCACCGCAAGGGTCTGCTCGTCGATCTGGTCAGCGAAGTTGCGGTGGGCAACGAACCGGCCTGGCACCAG
>JAHBAP020000588.1 GCA_018500005.2 Mycobacterium sp.
CAAGGAAGACGTGGCGATCCGCCGCCTGCTGGCCAACGGTCTGGAGCGCGCCGGCATCGCCGACGTGGAGATCGAGCGCACCCGTGACCGGGTTCGCGTTGACATCCACACCGCACGTCCCGGCATCGTCATCGGCCGTCGTGGCACCGAGGCCGACCGCATCCGCGCCGACCTGGAGAAGCTGACCAAGAAGCAGGTGCAGCTGAACATCCTCGAGGTGAAGAACCCCGAGGCCGAGGCGCAGCTGGTTGCCCAGGGTGTCGCCGAGCAGCTCAGCAACCGCGTGGCGTTCCGTCGCGCGATGCGCAAGGCCATCCAGTCGGCCATGCGTCAGCCCAACGTCAAGGGCATCCGGGTGCAGTGCTCCGGCCGCCTCGGCGGTGCTGAGATGAGCCGCTCGGAGTTCTACCGTGAGGGCCGGGTTCCGCTGCACACACTGCGTGCCGATATCGACTACGGCCTGTACGAGGCCAAGACCACCTTCGGCCGCATCGGCGTCAAGGTGTGGATCTACAAGGGTGATGTCGTCGGTGGTAAGCGCGAGCTGTCCGCCGCCGCACCGGCCGCCGACCGGCCCCGCCGGGACCGTCCGACGTCGGGCACCCGCCCGCGTCGGAGCGGCTCGTCGGGCACGACGGCGACCAGCACCGAGGCCGGCCGCGCCGCGTCCGAGGAAGAGTCGGTCGCCGTCGAGACTCCGGTCGCCGAGAGCACCGAGTAAGAATTAGGAAGCGTCAATCATGTTGATTCCCCGCAAGGTTAAGCACCGTAAGCAGCACCACCCGAAGCAGCGTGGTATCGCCAGCGGTGGCACCAGTGTGACCTTCGGTGACTACGGCATCCAGGCCCTGGGCCACGCCTACATCACCAACCGGCAGATCGAATCCGCCCGTATCGCCATCAACCGCCATATCAAGCGCGGTGGCAAGGTGTGGATCAACATCTTCCCGGACCGTCCGCTGACCAAGAAGCCGGCCGAAACCCGCATGGGTTCGGGCAAGGGCTCGCCGGAATGGTGGGTTGCCAATGTCAAGCCCGGCCGGGTGCTCTTCGAGCTGAGCTACCCCGACGAGAAGATCGCCCGGGAAGCGCTGACCCGCGCGATCCACAAGCTGCCTATCAAGGCACGCATCGTGACCCGAGAGGAGCAGTTCTGATGGCAGTGGGCGTCAACGCCGGCGAGCTGCGCGAGCTGAGCGAAGAAGATCTGACCGACAAGCTGCGGCAGTCCAAGGAAGAGCTGTTCAACCTGCGCTTCCAGATGGCTACCGGGCAGCTGTCCAACAACCGTCGGCTCCGGACCGTTCGTCAGGAGATTGCACGCATCTACACGGTGCTGCGTGAACGTGAACTGGGTCTGGCCGCCGGACCCGATGGTAAGGATTCGTAATGGCTGAAGCAGGTTCCAAGCACACCCCGGCTACCGAGAAGCCCCGCGGTCGCCGCAAGACCGCGATCGGCTATGTCGTGAGCGACAAGATGGACAAGACCATCGTCGTCGAGATCGAGTCGCGTGCCCAGCACCCCAAGTACGGCAAGATCATCCGGACGACCAAGAAGGTCAAGGCCCACGACGAGCAAGGTACCGCCGGCATCGGCGACCGTGTTTCGTTGATGGAGACCCGGCCGCTGTCGGCCACCAAGCGCTGGCGCCTGGTGGAGGTCCTTGAGCGGGCCAAGTAACCCGGCACGTTCTCCCGAATGCCCACCGCTTGGCGCGGTGGGCATTTTGGTCTTAAAGTCCCATTTGCCGGTAGTTCTGGGCGACCAACGAGGCAGGGAAATGACAACCGCACCCGATGAGCGAACGTCGGTTCCCGTTGCGACGCTCGATTTCGACTATTCGGGCGATCGCGCGCTGGGTCGGCGCGGCCTGCGCCCACCGCACCCCAGGGTCAGTATCGTGGTCCCCGCCAAGGGGGAAGCCGACAACATCCGCGAGATCCTGCCCTACCTCGGTGGCTTTTTCGAGGTCGTCGTCGTGGTATCGGCCGACGACGACGAGTCGGCCCGTGCTGCACATGAGGCCCTCCCGTCGGCGCGGGTGGTTTACCAAACCCGTAAGGGCAAGGGCAATGCGCTGGTGTGTGGGTTTGAGGAGGCGAACGGCGATGTCATCGTCACCTTCGATATCGACGGGTCGGCGGATCCGCACGAGATTCCGCGCTTCGTCGAAGCCCTGACCCGGGGCGCCGATCTGGCGAAGGGCAGCAGATTCGCTCCCGGTGGGGGAAGCCAGGACATCACCCAGTTCCGGTCGATAGGGAACTACGGACTCAACCTGCTGGCCTCCGGGCTGACCGGAACGCGATTCAGTGACCTGTGCTACGGCTTCAACGCCTTCTGGGCCGATCAACTCCCCATGCTCTGCTTGCCGGACACCGAGACGGCAGATCCTCAGACCGGTGACGGCTTCGAGATCGAAACCATGATCATCGGCAGATTCGCCTTCGCCAGGGCCATCATCATCGAGGTTCCCAGTTACGAGTACGACCGCTATTACGGCGCGACCAATCTCAATGCAATCCGTGACGGTTTCCGCGTGCTCTGGACCATCCTGCGGGATCGGCTCCACGGCCGGCGGTACCGGGAACTGGCTAAACGCCTTCGGTCGGCCGGTACAGCGGTGGGAAAGCCGTTCTGGATGCTGGCGAATCCGAGGGCTGAGGCAATGGAGGCCGCCGGCCCGGACTTCTCCGCGGAGATCCAGCGAACGCTCGACGAGGCCTGGGCGACCCACAGCGAAGTGCCGCAGCCGGTTCGGATGGAACTGGCCATCGCCGCTGCGGAGGTCAGCAACAACATCCTCGACCACGCCGGACGCGGTCGGGATCTGCGGATCCGGATGAACCTGTGGGTGTTCGACGACCATGTGCGCATCGAGTTCACCGACAACGGCCTGCCCGCCGAGGTCGACCTCGCGGCGGTCAGCATGCCCGATGTGATGGCCGAGAATGGTCGCGGGCTTCCCCTTGCGCGGGCGTCCCTCAGCGAATTGTCCTACCGGCGTGACGGGGACAGTAACCACTGGGTGCTGGTCAGCCGACACTTTGGCCGCTGATTGAGCCGTCGATGCGGCGGCCGGTGACGTAGACTTTGCCCGTCGCGGAGCCTAAGCAGCGGTGCGACCCGATCCGAAAGGTAATGATGGTGGACTGCCCGACGAGGACGCTCGATTCCGGCGTGGTGGTCATCCGCCCGGAGGGGCGGCTGAACATGATGGCGGCCCCGGGACTGCGCGAGCAACTCCACAATCTCGTGCAAAGTGGTCACACCCGACTGGTGGTCGAACTCTCCGGTGTGGAAACCATTGACTCGTCCGGTCTGGGAGCACTGATCTCGGGGCTGAAGGCGGCCCGGCAGAGCGGCGGCGATTTGCGGATCTCCGCCCCCGGTGAGCAGGCGTTGGCGGTCCTGGAGTTGACCAACCTCAACCGGGTACTCAAGTCGTATGAGTCCGCCGACGACGCCTTCGATGATAACCCCTGAGCATCACGTACTGAGCACGAGCGCGTCACCTGAGGCGCTCGAGGAATTCGACGGACTTCTCGCCAAGACCTGGTCGTCTAGCGGCCATGTTCCGGAGATGACCAGGATCCAGGTCGGTATCGCCGTCGGCGAGATCGGCGCGAACATCATCAGGTACTCCGGTTCGGCCACCATCCGGATGGAAGTCAAAGCTCTGCCCAACGAGGTATGGGTGGAGTTCGAAGACAACGGGATCCCGGCCCAGGTGGACCTGGACAGTGTCACCCTGCCGGAGGACATGGCCGAAGCCGGTCGCGGCCTTGCGCTGGCCCGGGCTGCCCTGGCGAAGTTGTCCTACCGCCGCGACACGGTTAACCACTGGACCCTGGTAAGCAAGCGCTTCGGCTGAGGCGGGCTAGTTCCAGAACTGCTCCAATGATTTATGGGTCGGTGGCGCCGATTCGGTCAACATTGTTGCCGTGCTCGCAGAATCCTGGGTCTTTGAGGCGTGGACCGGGCCTGCCACATTGGACCAGATCGGAAATGGTCTGGACAGTGTGTGGGAGGCCCACCCCCACGTCCCCGAATCGGTTCGAATGCAGGTCGGCATCGCGGCAGCGGAGATCGGCGCCAACATCGTCGAACACGCTGGAGCGGACCGCCCGGTCCGGATGAGGATGCGGGTTCGGGTCGGGGGCGACCAGGTCACGATCGGTTTTACCGATGACGGCGGTCCGGCCGACGTCGATCTGGGATTCGTCTACCAGCCCGACCAGATGGCCGAACGCGGCCGCGGCCTGGCGATGGCGAAGGAAGTGCTGGCCGGGTTGGACTACCGCCGCCGGTCGCTCAACTACTGGTCGTTGGAAAGCCGACGGTTCGGTAGTGCTATCCGCGGGACGTGAACCGGGCGGCCTGATAGACCCGGACCGCCTCCGCGCGGGATCCCACTCCCAATTTCTTGAGCAGGCTGTGCACGTGGTTTTTCACAGTGTTCAGCGTGACCGACAGGCGGGAAGCGATCTGCTGATTGGTCAGGCCTTGCTCGAGCAGTTCCAGGATCTCGTTCTCGCGGGCGGTCAGCGAGTCGGTCGACGAGTCCGGATTGGTTTGGGTTGCGAAGGCGTAGACCCGTCGCATCAGAACCCCGGAGACCTCAGAGGAGCACTGTGCCTGGCCCTGACCGGCGGTGCGTACCAACTCCAGCAGGTGCTCAAATGATTCGCTGCGCAGATGCAGACCGGAAACTCCTGACTCAGCCGCGGCGATGATCTCCGACTCGCGGTCCGTCGACAATCCGAAGATGACCACTTTGGTGGCGGCGTCGATATCCAGACTGACCTGAAGCAGTGTGGTGCTGTCGGGAGTGCTGACGTTGAGCAGGATCACGTCTACATTGCGGTGGTCTATCGCACTGAACAGCGACGGCAGGTCCCATGCGCAACTGGCTTCCACACCGTTGGCGTTCAGTTGAGCACTAAGACATTCCCGGGCGAGCCGGTCGTCGTCGACGACGACGACCGCCATACGGCTCGAGCCAGGCGCGGTTACCGACATAGTGATGCTCAAGCGTACTGATCATTCGTGCGGCGGGGACTATGAGGTCCGCCGATCTAGTTCCCGACGGGATCCGATGGTCCAGGTCTAGTTCATAAATAAGCCTATTAGTCCATTTTCTTGCGTGTTCGGATCACGGAGCATTGTCTACAGAGGTCGGAATAGCCCCGGCCCGGCGATATTCAAGAGGTGGTTGTCATGACCAGTGGCATTCTTCATTCGGATCTGACAGCGCCCCAGTCGATGCGCCCGCAGTTCGACCACACACTTCGGCCCAGGTTGACGGCCGTAATCTTTTTGGTGCTGACGCTGCTTCTCATCGCGTTCTTCGTCTACGGGCAGATGGCGCCCGGCGCCTGACCTGTCGCCGACGGGCCCGGTGAGGCCGGGCTCCTGACCGATCC
>JAHBAP020000412.1 GCA_018500005.2 Mycobacterium sp.
AAGAGCGGTGTCCGCCAGACCCTTTCGGGCGCCGTGGGTGTTGATGAAGTACTCCAGCACGGTCAGGCCCTCGCGGAACGAGGACTTGATCGGACGCGGAATGAACTCACCCTTCGGGTTGGTCACCAGACCCTTCATGCCGGCCAGGGTGCGCGTCTGGGTGAAGTTACCCGTGGCGCCGGACTCCACGATCATCTTGATCGGGTTGTCGGCGGGGTAGTGCTCACGCAGGGCGTCACCGACCTCTTCGGTGGCCTTCTTCCACAGCTCCACCAGAGCGTCATTGCGCTCCTGGTGGTTCAGTGCGCCGCGCTGGTACTTCTTCTCGATGCCGCGGGCCTCGTCCTCGTAGCGGTCCAGGATCTCCTGCTTCTCGGGAAGCACGAGCACGTCGGCCATGGAGACCGTGACTCCCGAACGGGTGGCCCAGTGGAAGCCGGCGTCCTTGAGCTTGTCGACGGTCTGCGCCACCACGATCATCGGGTAACGCTCGGCCAGATCGTTGATGATCTTGGCCTGGACCTTCTTGTGCATCTGTTCGTTGATGAACGGATAACCCTGCGGCAGAAGCTCATTGAAGAGCACCCGGCCGAGCGTGGTGTCAGCGATCCATGCATTGCCGGGACGCCAGCCGTTCTCGCCGAAAAGCTCGGTCTCGACCTCGTGCGGCGGGCGCAGCTGGTCCAGACGGATCTTGATCTGGGCGCGCACGCTCAGCGCACCGCGGTCCATGGCCATGATCGCCTCGGCCGGCGAGCTGTACACACCGGTTTCGGGGCTGTCCTTGCCGGCCGCCACGTAGTGGCCCTCGGCACCCTCGATGAGAGTGGTCAGGTAGTACAGGCCGGTCACCATGTCCAGGCGGGGCATGGCCAGCGGCTTGCCCGACGCCGGGGACAGGATGTTGTTGGAGGACAGCATCAGGATGCGGGCCTCGGCCTGGGCCTCGGCGCTCAGCGGGAGGTGCACGGCCATCTGGTCGCCGTCGAAGTCGGCGTTGAAGGCCTCACACACCAGCGGGTGCAGCTGAATGGCTTTGCCTTCCACCAGCTGCGGCTCGAAGGCCTGGATGCCCAGGCGGTGCAGGGTGGGGGCACGGTTGAGCAGCACCGGGTGCTCGGCGATGACCTCTTCGAGGACGTCCCACACCTGCGGACGCTGACGCTCCACCATGCGCTTGGCGCTCTTGATGTTCTGCGCGTGGTTGAGGTCGACGAGGCGCTTCATCACGAACGGCTTGAACAGCTCGAGTGCCATCAGCTTGGGCAGACCGCACTGATGCAGCTTGAGCTGCGGGCCGACCACGATGACCGAACGGCCGGAGTAGTCGACACGCTTACCGAGCAGGTTCTGACGGAAGCGGCCCTGCTTGCCCTTGAGCAGATCGGACAGCGACTTCAGCGGACGGTTGCCCGGTCCGGTGACCGGGCGGCCGCGCCGGCCGTTGTCGAACAGCGCGTCGACGGACTCCTGAAGCATGCGCTTCTCGTTGTTGACGATGATCTCGGGTGCACCGAGGTCGATCAGTCGCTTGAGCCGGTTGTTGCGGTTGATGACGCGGCGGTACAGGTCGTTCAGGTCGGAGGTCGCAAAGCGGCCACCGTCGAGCTGAACCATCGGACGCAGCTCCGGCGGGATCACCGGAACGGCGTCGAGCACCATGCCCATCGGGGAGTTGCGGTTGGTTTGGAAGGCCGCGACGACCTTCAGCCGCTTGAGCGCGCGCAGCTTCTTCTGACCCTTGCCGCTGCGGATGATCTCGCGGAGCGCCTCGGCCTCGGCGTCGATGTCGAAGGCCTCGATCAGCTTCTTGATCGCCTCGGCGCCCATCGAGCCCTCGAAGTACTCGCCGTAGCGGTCGACGATCTCGCGGTAGAGGCCCTCGTCGACGATCAGCTGGCCGCGGGACAGCTTGGTGAAGGTGCTCCAGATCTCGTCGAGCCGGTCCAGCTCACGCTGGGCGCGGTCGCGCATCTGCCGCATCTCCCGCTCGCCGCCGTCCTTGACCTTGCGGCGGACGTCGGACTTGGCACCCTCGGCCTCCAGCTCGGCCAGGTCGTCCTCGAGCTTCTTGCCACGCGCGGCCAAGTCGAGGTCACGCTGATCCTCGACGGTCTTCTTCTCGACGACCATCTCGGCCTCGAGTGTCGACAGCTCGTTGTGGCGCATCTCGTCGTTGACCGCGGTGATGACGTAGGCGGCGAAGTAGATGATCTTCTCGAGATCCTTCGGCGCCAGGTCCAGCAGATAACCCAAGCGCGACGGGACGCCCTTGAAGTACCAGATGTGGGTGACCGGGGCGGCCAGCTCGATATGGCCCATCCGCTCACGGCGCACCTTGGCGCGGGTCACCTCGACGCCGCAGCGCTCGCAGATGATGCCCTTGAACCGGACGCGCTTGTACTTACCGCAGTAGCACTCCCAGTCGCGAGTCGGTCCGAAGATCTTCTCGCAGAACAAGCCGTCCTTCTCTGGCTTGAGTGTGCGGTAGTTGATGGTCTCCGGCTTCTTGACCTCGCCGAAGGACCAGGTGCGGATGTCCTCCGCGGTCGCCAGACCGATGCGGAGCTCATCGAAGAAGTTGACGTCTAGCACGTAAACTCCCTTTCCCCTTGCGGGATAGAAGATCTAAAGGACCTAGTAGTACTAAGGGCTAAGCCAGGTCTTCGACCGAGGCGGACTCGTTGCGGGACAGGTTGATTCCGAGGTTGGCGGCAGCCCGCTCCAGGTCCTCGTCGTCGCCGTCGCGCATCTCGATCGCCGCACCGTCGCTGGATAGCACCTCGACGTTGAGGCACAGCGACTGCAGCTCCTTGAGCAACACCTTGAACGACTCCGGAATGCCGGGCTCGGGGATGTTCTCGCCCTTGACGATGGCCTCGTAGACCTTGACGCGGCCGACTGTGTCGTCGGACTTGATCGTCAAGAGCTCCTGCAGCGTGTAGGCAGCACCGTAGGCCTGCATGGCCCAGCACTCCATCTCGCCGAACCGCTGACCGCCGAACTGCGCCTTACCGCCGAGCGGCTGCTGGGTGATCATCGAGTACGGACCGGTCGAGCGGGCGTGGATCTTGTCGTCCACCAGGTGGTGCAGCTTGAGGACGTACATGTAGCCCACCGTGACCGGGTAGGGGAACGGTTCGCCGCTGCGGCCGTCGAACAGGTTGGCCTTGCCGTCACCGTTGACCATGACCTCGCCGTCGCGGTTGGCCAGCGTGGAGCCGAGCAGACCGGTCAGCTCGTCCTCGCGGGCACCGTCGAACACCGGGGTGGAGACGATGGAGTCGGCCGGCGCCGAGAGCAGATCCTCGGGCAGGTTCTTGGCCCACTCGGGTGAACCGTCCACCTGCCAGCCGGTCTTGGCGATCCAGCCCAGGTGCGTCTCCAGGATCTGGCCGATGTTCATCCGTCGTGGAACACCGTGGGTGTTCAGGATGATGTCGACCGGAGTGCCGTCCGGCAGGAACGGCATGTCCTCGATCGGCAGGATCTTGCCGATGACGCCCTTGTTGCCGTGCCGGCCGGCCAGCTTGTCGCCGTCGGAGATCTTGCGCTTCTGGGCGACGTAGACGCGGACCAGCTCGTTGACACCGGCCGGCAACTCGTCGTCGTCCTCGCGGGAGAACACCCGGATGCCGATGACCTTGCCGGACTCGCCGTGCGGCACCTTCAGGGAGGTGTCGCGGACCTCGCGAGCCTTCTCACCGAAGATGGCGCGCAGCAGGCGCTCCTCAGGTGTCAGCTCGGTCTCACCCTTCGGAGTGACCTTGCCGACCAGGATGTCGCCGTCGCGGACCTCGGCGCCGATGCGGATGATGCCGCGCTCGTCGAGATCGGCGAGCACCTCGTCGGAGACGTTCGGGATGTCCCGGGTGATCTCCTCGGCGCCCAGCTTGGTGTCGCGGGCGTCGATCTCGTGCTCCTCGATGTGGATCGAGGTGAGCACGTCCTCCTCCACCAGACGGCTGGAGAGGATGATCGCGTCCTCGTAGTTGTGGCCCTCCCACGGCATGACGGCCACGAGCAGGTTCTTGCCCAGCGCCATCTCACCGTTCTCGGTGCACGGACCGTCGGCCAGGACCTGGCCCGACTCGACCCGCTGGCCGGAATCCACGATCGGCTTCTGGTTTGCGCAGGTGCCGTGATTGGACCGGTTGAACTTGCGCATCCGGTAGCTGTGCCGGGTGCCGTCGTCGGCCATCACGGTGATGTAGTCGGCCGATACCTCTTCCACCAC
>JAHBAP020000601.1 GCA_018500005.2 Mycobacterium sp.
ATGGCCGCCGGTGCGGCCGCGCGCCAGGATGGTGACCTTGTAAATCGGCTCGATATCGGGCATCGCCCACGCCGCCAGAGTGTGGCCACCTTCGTGATAGGCGGTGATCTTCTTCTCGGTCTCGCTGATTACCCGCCCCTTGCGGCGCGGGCCACCGATGACCCGGTCGACGGCCCCCTCCAAGGCCGCGCCGGTGATGATGGTGCCGTTCTCCCGGGCGGTGAGCAGCGCAGCCTCGTTGATGACGTTGGCCAGGTCCGCACCGGACATGCCGACGGTGCGCTTGGCCAGGCCGTCGAGGTCGGCGTCCGGGGACAGCGGCTTGCCCTGGGCATGCACCCGCAGTACCGCCTTGCGGCCGGCCAGGTCCGGACTCGATACCGGGATCTGCCGGTCGAAGCGGCCCGGGCGCAGCAGTGCGGGGTCGAGGATGTCCGGGCGGTTGGTCGCCGCGATCAGGATGACGCCTTGACGCTCACCGAAGCCGTCCATCTCGACGAGCAACTGGTTGAGGGTCTGTTCGCGTTCGTCGTGCCCGCCACCAAGTCCGGCGCCACGCTGGCGGCCGACGGCGTCGATCTCGTCGACGAAGATGATGCACGGGGAATTCTGCTTGGCCTGCTCGAACAGGTCGCGGACCCGGGAGGCGCCGACGCCGACGAACATCTCGACGAAGTCCGAACCGGAGATGGTGAAGAACGGCACCCCGGCCTCGCCGGCCACCGCGCGGGCCAGCAGGGTCTTGCCGGTTCCGGGCGGCCCGTAGAGCAGAACGCCCTTCGGGATCTTGGCCCCCAGAGCCTGGTAGCGACCGGGGTTCTGCAGGAAGTCCTTGATCTCGTAGAGCTCCTCGACCGCCTCGTCGGCACCGGCGACATCGGCGAAGGTGGTCTTGGGCATGTCCTTGGACAGTTGTTTGGCCCGGGACTTGCCGAACCCGAAGCCCATCCGGCCGCCGGTCTGCATCCGGGAGAACAGAACGAACAGCCCAACCAGGAGAATCAGCGGCAGCATGTAGACCAGCAGGGAGCCGAGCACACTGGGCTGGTTGACCGCGGTGTTGGTCTTGATGCCCTTGGCGTTCAACGAGTCGAACAGCGGGACCGCGTAGCCGGTCGGATACTTGGCGATCACTTTGGTGGAGTTGGCGGTGTCGCCGTTGCCGTTCTTCAGCTCCAGGCGAACCTGCTGCTCGCGGTCATCGATCTGCGCAAGTTTGACGTTGTCGGAATTGATCTGGGAGACCGCCACCGAGGTGTCGACCGGCTTGAAACCGCGGGTGTCGTCGTTGAAATACAGGAACAACCAACCCAGCAGCAGGACGGCCGCGATCACCGTCAAAGTGCGGATAACGTTTTTGCGATTCATCAAGCATTCGCCCCCGCGGGGCCCCGTCCTTCCATATGGGCTGCACTGCAGTCTTCAAGGCTACCGCTACCCAGGAGTCGGACGGACCCCTGCGGGTTTCCGTCACCGAATGGTTCTCTGCGCTTTCCATCGGGTCACGGCCGTCCCGGGCTGTCTGTGCTTGGGTGAAGACCGTGGTCAAGTCCTCGTCGGTCGATGTCAACGGCGTCCGATTGCGGGTGTTCGAGGCCGGTCCGGCCGACGGCCCGCTGGTGATCCTGGCGCACGGCTTCCCCGAACTGGCTTTTTCCTGGCGCCATCAGATACCGGCCCTGGCGGCGGCCGGATACCGGGTGCTGGCTCCCGACCAGCGCGGTTACGGCGGATCGTCTCGGCCGGAGGCCGTCGAGGCCTACGACATCACGGCCCTGACCGGCGACCTGACCGGCCTCATGGATACGGCGGGAGCCGAGCGCGCGGCCCTCATCGGGCATGACTGGGGCGCGGTCGTGGCCTGGAGCACACCCTTACTCCACCCGGACCGGGTCGCTGCCGTCGCCGGACTGAGCGTGCCACCGGTGCCCAGACCCCTCACTGCACCCACCGATGCCTTCCGGCGAATCTTCGGTGACAGCTTCTTTTACATCCTGTATTTCCAGGAGCCCGGGGTCGCCGACGCCGAGATGGACGCCGATCCGCGCCGGGCCATGCGCCGGATATTGGCCGGTATGGCGGCACCCCGCGACGAGGCCGAGGCACTGCGGATGCTGGCCCCCGGTCCGGCGGGATTCATCGAGCGGCTTGCCGAACCGGAGGCGGCGCCGGACTGGCTCAGCGCCGAGGCGCTCGACCACTATGTCACCGAGTTCGGCCGCACCGGTTTCACCGGAGCGCTGAACTGGTACCGCAACTTCGACCGCAACTGGCAGATCATGGGTAACCCCGCCGCCCACACCATCGATGTTCCGGCCCTTTTCGTAGGCGGCACGGCCGATCCGGTGCTGAACTTCACCAGGATCGACCGGGCCCGCGAAGTCGCCAAAGGCCCCTACCGCCAGGTCATGCTCGACGGGGCCGGGCACTGGATTCAACAGGAACGCCCCGGGGAGATCAACGCCGAACTGCTGAAGTTCCTGGCGCAGGTGCAGTGGCCGTGACGCGTTACCGTGTCTCATGCTCACGCCCCGCATCGCCGCGCTTCTGATCGCCCCCGTCGCCGCCGCGGCACTGGCCGGTTGCGATTCCGCTCCGCCGGCCCAGAGCGGTGCGCGACAGGTGACAGTCGTGGGTTCGGGCAAAGTTCAGGGAACACCGGACACCGTTACCGCCGACGTGGGTATCGAGGTGGTCGCTCCCGACGCGACGGCGGCGATGAACCAGGCAAGCGATCGCCAGAAGGCGGTGATCGACGCGCTGACCGGACGCGGGTTCGATGCCAAGGACATCCGGACCACGACGTTGACCGTCCAACCCCAGTTGGGCGACAACGCGGTCGTGACCGGCTACCGGGCCACCAACGACATCAGCGTGACGATGCGCGAACTCGACGCCGCCCCCGAGACGCTGGCGACCGTCGTCAACATCGGCGGTAACGCCGCGCGAATCAATTCGGTGACCTTCTCGATCGAGAATGACTCGCAGATGGTCAGCGACGCCAGGGCGAAGGCCTTCGAGGACGCCAAGGATCGGGCCCAGCAGTATGCCGACCTTTCCGGGCTCGCACTCGGGAAGATCCTCTCGATCTCCGAAGCGCCGGAAGCCAATCCGCCCCGCCCGATGCCGGCTCCCCCGGGCGCGATGGCCGCGGCCGTTCCGCTGCAGCCCGGCGAGCAGACCGTCAGCTTCGCGGTGACCGCGATCTGGGAACTGAACTGACGAGCTGTCGCCCCAACGAGCTCAGGTGACCGGCTCGTAGACCTTGGGCTCCAAAGTCCCGATATAGGGCAGGTCGCGGTAGCGCTCGGCGTAATCCAGTCCGTAACCCACGACGAAATCGTTGGGGATGTCGAATCCGACATAGGCGATATCGACGTCGGTGCGGACCGCGTCCGGTTTGCGCAGCAGCGTGCACACCCGCAACGACTTCGGCTGACGGGTGGCCAGATTGCGCAGCAGCCACGTCAGGGTCAGACCCGAGTCGACGATGTCCTCGACGATGAGAACGTCCCGGCCGGCGATGTCGCGGTCGAGGTCCTTGAGGATGCGGACCACCCCGGAGGAGGAGGTGGAGGACCCGTAGGAACTGACGGCCATGAACTCCAACTGGGTCGGCACGGGGATGGCGCGGGCCAGATCGGTCACGAACATGACCGCACCCTTGAGCACGGTGACCAGGAGGAGGTCCTCGTTGGTGGCGGCGTAGTCGCGTCCCAACTCCGCAGCGAGTTCGCAGGTTCGCGCCTGGATCTGCGCTTCGGACACCAGGACCGATTTGATGTCCCCGGGATACAGCTCGTTAGCCGACACGCCCACAGCGTGCCATGCCGCACCCCGCAGGACAATCAGACCGGCCCGGCTCGAAGGCCCAGCACGCCACCGCAACGTTCCGCGAACAACCGGGTTCGCGGCCTGCGGCAACCGATCGCCACCCCGCCCTGGCCGCGCCAGACCGTCACCAGGGCGTCCACCGAGCGGATCTGAAGATCGGTCAGTCCGATGGCCCCGCCGGACTGCAGCCATAATCGAATCACTCTCCGTCGCAACGCATCTGGAAGCTCAGAGATTTCCGCGACCGCAAGGCCCTCGGGGGCCGGCGCCGCCCGCGTCAGGGCATCACGGGCCAGTGCGTCGAGGGCCTCGGTGTCCTCCCGCAGCGCAGTGGCCGTCCGCGCCAGCGCCTCGGCCACCCCACCGCCGAGCACATCTTCCAACAGGGGCAGGACCTCGGTGCGCAGTCGCACCCGGGTGAATCGCGGGTCGATGTTGTGCGGATCGTCCCAGACCTGCAGACCCGCCTCGGCACACACCTCGTGGGTGGTGCGCCGGCGCACGTCGAGCAGTGGGCGAAACCACGGCGGATCGCCGGGCCGCATCCCGGCAATCGACCGGGCACCCGAGCCCCGGCCCAAGCCGAGCAGCACCGTCTCGGCCTGATCGTCGAGGGTGTGGGCCAGCAGCACGGGGGCCTCGCCGCGCGCCCCCTGCAGTGCGGCGTACCGAGCGCTGCGCGCGGCGGCTTCCGGGCCGCCGCCGGTCCCGACCTCGACGCGCAGGACGGTCGCCGCGACGCAGCCCAGGCGCAACGCCTGCCCTCGCGCGGTCTCCGCGACCTGCGCCGATGCCGATTGCAGGCCGTGGTCGACGATCAGCGCGGTGGTCGGCCTTACCAGTGCGGCCGCCGCCGTCAGGGCAAGCGAATCCGGGCCGCCGGAAAGAGCCACGCACCACTCTTCGGCGTCGCCGAGCCAGGTGGCGGCGAAACCGGCGACCTTCGCGCGCAGTGCGGTTAGAGCAGGACCCGGTCGATCCACCGCTGGGGATTTTCGATCTCGTAGGGCAGGGGCAGCGTGCCGGGCCCGGACCACACCGTGTTGAACCGCTCCATGCCGACCCGTTTGACCACCTGATCGACGAATGCCCGACCGCGGGTGTATTGGCTCATCTTGGCGTCGACACCGAGCAGCGCACGCAGCAGACGTTGCAGCGGTGGGTGTTTACGCTCCCGCCGATCATCGAAGCGCCGCCTGATGAGGTTGACCGACGGGACCACAGACGGCCCGACGGCGTCCATCACATAATCGGCGTGCCCCTCGAGCAGTGTGCCCAGCACGAGGAGTTGATCCAGTGCCTCACGCTGCTGCTCGGATTGCACCGCGCGCATCAGGCCGAGCACACCGGCGTGGTTCGGATCGGGGTTGCGGCGATCCCGGACGAACTCAGCCAATCTTGCGAGAACCTGACCGATGTCGTCATCACGCTCCGATGTCAGCACGGCCAACGC
>JAHBAP020000501.1 GCA_018500005.2 Mycobacterium sp.
CAGGAAGCCTGACACCACGTTCGCGCTACCTTGACCAAGCAATTCGCGATCGAGGTTGGTTCGTGGTCCTGAGTGGAGTTTGTCGACGGCCACAGCGGATAACAACGATTCGACGCTGGCGATCAGCGCGACAGTCAACACGCTGAAGATCACGCCCGGCCAATCACCATTGGCGGGTCCGGTTAGGGTTGGAAGGCTCAATGCTTGGAAGAAGTCGCCCGTTAGGATGATTCGCTCCGCCGGTGAATCGGTGACAACCGCGAACACTGTCGCCACGGTGATGGCGGCCAAAGCTCCCGGAACGACGCGCGCCTTGGCCGGCAGCTTGGGCCACAACACGAGGAGCGCGATCACCACGGCGCCGATGACGACGTCGGACAGGTGGTGGTTGAGGACCGATCGCGGCAGCTCCGTGAGGTTCTGCCAGGCAGAGCTTTGCGCTGCACCGCCCAGCAGAATGTGGAACTGCTGCAAGGCGATGGTCACCCCGATGCCGGCAAGCATGGCGTGAACCACTACCGGTGCGATGGCAAGGGCAGCGCGCGCCCGCCTGCTCAAACCGAACAGGATCTGCAGCGCGCCCGCGCCGAGGGTTATCAGGCAGGTCATCTCCCAGCCGAATTTGTTGACGATCTCGGCCACCACGACGGTGAGGCCCGCGGCGGGGCCACTGACCTGCAGCGGGGACCCGCCAATCGCCCCCGCGACGATACCGCCGACGACGGCGGCGATCAGGCCGGCCATCAGGGGTGCGCCCGAGGCAATAGCGATACCTAGAGAGAGCGGCAACGCGACGAGGAACACCACGAGTGAGGCGGGAAGGTCGTGTCGAACATTCTCCCGGAGGATTGCGAGCGATTCGTGGAGCGACGGGCGCGGTTCAGCACCGCTCTCGGGGGCCCGACCGGGAAGTCGGGTGCGTTCCTTCTGTGAGCCTTCGTTCATCATGGAGTCACTTTCTGTAGTCCATCTCGCTAGATGACGGCGGCGAGGGTCGTATGCGGGTTCTGGATGCGAATTTGATCGTGGCGGCTGTGGCTAGCGCCCGGCACGCGAAACGGCTGCGTCTGAAGAAACGGCCGGCGATGGCAACGTCGCTCCTGGTCGGGTAGCGTTCTGCCGGGCAGCGCGGCAGTTGGCCAACTCGCCGGGGCGGCAGCCTGCGGCCCCGTTCGCCGCCCCAAGACTGTTACGGCTCTCGACGGTCCAGCAGTTCCCGGTGACCGGGTCCAACTGTCCCGCGCAGGCGGCGCTCGCCTGAGGCGCGGTGTAGACGGCTGCCGACAGCGCCAGTCCGCCGGCCAGGATCGCAGCTGAGATGCCCGTCAGGTCGATGGCCCCGACATGAGCGAATCCTGATCGCATGAGTTCCTCCTGAGTGGTTACGTACGTAGTTATTACGTATCAACTGCAACGTACGTCCCGCCGGCCCCAGGGGGAACATCGTTTGGGTCACGAGATGGCGGCGGTACCGTCACGACGGAGGGGAACTGCCCATCGCCCTTAAACGGTTCTGGCACTGAGGATTTCGAGTCGAACAGTGGTCGAAATACTCGCGATGCTCGTCTACGGTGCCGCTACGTATATCAACGGGGCCATGCCGCGCGGCCCAAGGTTGCGCGGCGTGCAACCGCCGGACGAACGCGAAGGCCGTCAGACACTGCCACCACCACTCAATCCGACAACGGCCCACCAGGTCAGTTGGTCCGCGACAACAGCCATCGTCTCGGCGCAGCGACAAGTGAGGCCGTCACCCTGGTGGAATTCCTGGACTTTGAGTGCGAGGCGTGCCGCGCCGCCTTACCCATGGTCGAGCGGCTGCGCAGCGAATACGGCGAACGGCTCAACGTCGTTGTCCGCTACTTCCCCATCCGGTCGCACTTCAACGCCGAAAGGGCAGCGCGTGCGGTGGAATCGGCGGCCCAGCAGGGCATGTTCGAGGCCATGTACAAGAAGATGTACGAGACTCAGGCCGATGGGGCGAGCGCCAGACACCCGCGGCTTCACTCTTCCGGGAATTTGCCGCCGAGCTCGGCCTCGACGTGGCCCGCTACGATGCGGCGTACAGCGACCCCGCGACGCTCGAGCGGGTGAAAGTCGACGTCGCAGACGGCAAGGCCCTCGGCGTCAAAGGCACGCCGAGGTTCTTCCTCAACGGGGACAAGCTGAAGTTCAACGATTACGAGGAGCTATCGGCGGCGGTCGAACGCGCCCTGGCCCAGAAGTCGTGACCGGCGGCCACACCGCGGCGGGCCCGACTGGCAGCGCCGCTAGCACCTCAGGCAGTTCATCATCTACTATCCTGTTACGTAGACACGGTGGCGTGCCAGCCCCGTAAGCGGTCGGCGAACAGGGGGAAGGGTGTCCACCCGGTGGGAGGTGGCATCCTGCGGCGCGCGCTTACGACTGCGATCGTCGAGGTTCCAGTCCTATGCCGGCTGAGCCCAGGCGCGTCGACAGACCCGAGGCGGCGCGTGGCGTCGTAAGCTACCTACTGACTAGGTCAGGAGGTCCGACAATGGCTCGGGTGCGCGGCTTCGGGGAACTCGAAGCGACGGTCATGGACCGTCTGTGGAATCGCGGGACCGACTCCGCCACCACGGTCAGGGAG
>JAHBAP020000470.1 GCA_018500005.2 Mycobacterium sp.
CCCAGCGAGAGCCACACCAAAGCCGTCGGGGGCAGAGTCGCCGCAGGGCCGAGGAGGGCAAGCAGCAGCCGGGAGGCCGCGGGGGCAAGCGGGGGGACGAACACCGTGGCCGCCGATGCGTCCGCGGGCGAGGGGGAGGCGGCCGCCGACGATGCCAACTCCCAGTTGATGAGTTTGAGGTACTCCGCCTTGGCATGCACGCGGGCCAGGTTGAGTTGCACCCACTCCGAGTCGATCAGGCGGGCACCGCGGGTATCCCCCGATTTCACCGAGGTGTTCTGCGCCCACTCCCGCACCTGGGTGAGGGCGGTGAAGATCGGCTGGGCGGAAACCAGTGCGACGCGTTCGTGATTGAGCTGATTGGTCACCAGCTTCCAGCCACCGTTCTCCTCGCCCACCCGGTTGGCCACCGGAACTCGAACGTCCTGGTAGTAAGTGGCGCTGGTACTGGGTCCGGCCATGGTGTGCACCGGCGTCCAAGAGAAGCCCTCCGCGGAAGTCGGCATGATCAGTACCGAGATCCCGCGGTGTTTCTTGGCCTCGGTGTTGGTCCGGACCGCCAGCCAGACGTAGTCGGCGTACTGGATCAGGCTGGTCCACATCTTCTGGCCGTTGACCACGTAGTCGTCGCCATCGCGCACAGCGGAGGTACGCAGGTTGGCCAGGTCGGTTCCCGCCTCGGGTTCGGAGTAGCCGATCGAGAAATGGATGTCACCGGAAGCGATCCTGGGCAGGTAGAGGTTCTTCTGCTCCTCGGTGCCGTACGCCATGATCGTCGGCGCAACGCTGTTGATGGTGAGGAACGGAACCGGGGCGCCGGCGATCGCCGCTTCATCGGTGAAGATCAGTTGATCCATCGGCGGACGGGCCTGGCCGCCGTACTCCTCCGGCCAGCCCAGCGCCAGCCAGCCGTCCTCGCCCATCTGGGCGACGGTCTCCCGGTAGACGTTGCCGATGCCGATCTCCCCGCCGGCGGTAGACGTCAGCGCCTCCTGGCGTTCCGGGGTCATCAGCTGCCCGAAGTAGCTGCGCAGTTCGCGGCGCAACTCCTCCTGCTCCGGGGTGTAACTGATCCGCATTGCCGGCGACCTCCGGTGGTGTTGGCTGTTCGGTGTGGGCCTTGGGCTGACCCGCCGACTGAATTTGTTGTAACACGTTCTAGTCTTGGAATCCAGCAGACGTTGTGACCAGCGACTGACGTCGTTCGTCGTATCGTGGGGCTGGGAGCAAACAAGGAGGAATCATGCGCGTCGTCGTGGATCGCGATCGTTGCGAAGGCAACGCCATTTGCGTAGGAATCGCACCGGGTCTGTTCCGGCTCGACGACGACGAGTACGCGATCGTCACGGTCGATCCCATCCCGGCCGACCAAGAAGAACTGGCCCTTCAGGCGATCGCCGACTGCCCCCGCGCGGCGCTGAGCCGCAAAGACTAGAGGTATTCACACGTTGTCCGAACTGACCGACCTTTCCGGGCGCATCGCGGTGGTGACCGGAGCGGCGGCCGGACTCGGCCGAGCCGAGGCCATTGGTCTCGCCCGGTCAGGTGCGACCGTCGTCGTCAACGATATGGCCGCTGCACTGGACGCCTCCGACGTCCTCGACGAGATCGCCGCCGCGGGCAGCAAGGCGGTCGCGGTCTCCGGCGATATCAGCCAGCGTGCAACCGCCGACGAACTGGTGTCCTGCGCCGAGGATCTCGGGGGCCTGCACATCGTCGTGAACAACGCGGGTATCACCCGCGACCGGATGCTGTTCAACATGACCGATGAAGACTGGGATGCGGTGATCGCGGTGCATCTGCGTGGCCACTTCCTGCTGACCCGCAACGCCGCGACCTACTGGCGGGCCAAGGCCAAGGAGTCCGGTGGCAGGGAGGGCGTGGTCTATGGACGTCTGATCAACACCTCCTCCGAGGCGGGCCTCTCCGGCCCGGCGGGTCAGGCCAACTATGGGGCCGCAAAGGCCGGTATCACCGCGCTTACCCTGACGGCGGCAAAGGCGCTGGGCCGCTATGGGATTCGCGCGAACGCGATTTGCCCCCGGGCCCGCACCGCGATGACCGCTGACGTTTTCGGTGAGGCACCGTCGCTGACCGAAGGGCAGGTCGACCCGCTCTCGCCCGAACACGTCGTGAGTTTGGTTCGTTTCCTGGCATCGCCGGCCGCGGCGGAGGTCAACGGTCAGCTGTTCATCGTCTACGGCCCCACGGTGACCCTGATGGCAGCACCGACCGCCGAGTACCGCTTCCGTGCCGACGGCGACGCCTGGGATCCGGGCGCGCTGAGTTCGGCTATGCACGATTATTTCGCCGAGCGCGACCCGGAGAAATCGTTCGAGGTGGATTTGCGCGCCCTCTCGGTGCACGAAACGGGCCCCTTTTCAGGCCCTAAGCCGTAAGCCTTAAGCCTTGGTCTCGGCCAATGCGTCGAGGAAGGCCCGGGCCCAGCGGTCGACGTCGTTGCTCAGGACCTGACGGCGCAGTGCCCGCATCCGGCGGCGCCCCTCTTCGGGGGTCTGGGTCAGCGCGGCCTCGATGGCATCCTTAACACCCTCGAGGTCATGCGGGTTGGTCTGATAGGCCTGTCGCAATTCGGCTGCGGCACCGGTGAATTCGCTCAGCACCAGGGCGCCGCCGAGATCGCTGCGGCAGGCGACGTACTCCTTGGCCACCAGGTTCATCCCGTCGCGGAACGGGGTGACCAGCATGACATCGCTGGCGACGAAGAAGGCGATGAGTTCGTCGCGCGGCACCGGCCGGTGCAGGTAATGCACCACCGGGTGGCCGACCTCTCCGTATTCGCCGTTGATGTGGCCGACCTGTTGCTCGACTTCGTTACGCAGGATGCGGTAGCTGTCGACGCGCTCCCGGCTGGGCGTGGCCAACTGCAGAAGCACGGTGTCGTCGCCCTTGATGCGGCCCTCGGCAAGCAATTCGGAGAAGGCTTTCAGCCGGACGTCGATACCCTTGGTGTAGTCCAGTCGGTCGACACCCAGCAGGATCTTGCGCGGGCTGCCCAGCTCGGCCCGAATCTCCTTGGCGCGTCGGCGGATCTCGCGATTGCGCCCCTTTCGATCCAGCTCGGCGGAGTCGATGGAGATCGGAAAGGCGCCCACCTTGACGGTGCGATCACCGAGCCAGGCTTCGCCCAGTCGGGAGCGCACCCCGACCGTCGCGCGGGTGGTCTCGGCTCCGGCCAGTTGCCGGGCCAGGAACAGGAAGTTCTGCGCGCCGCGGGCCAGATGGAATCCCACCAGATCCGCGCCGAGCAATCCGTCGATGATCTCGGCGCGCCAGGGCATCTGCATGAACAGTTCCACCGGCGGAAACGGGATGTGCAGAAAGAATCCGATGGTCAAGTCGGGGCGAAGTTCGCGCAGCATCTTGGGAACCAGTTGCAGCTGGTAATCCTGCACCCACACCGTGGCGTTCGGGGCGGCCACCCGGGAGGTGGCTTCGGCGAATCGCCGATTGACGTCGACGTAGCGATCCCACCATTCGCGGTGGTAGATCGGCTTGACGATGACGTCGTGGTAGAGCGGCCACAGCGTCGCGTTGGAGAATCCCTCGTAGTATTCCGCGACGTCCTCTGCGCTGAGGCGAACCGGGCACAACTGCAGGCCGTCTTCGGTGATCGGATCTTCGGGACCGTCGACGATCCCCGGCCAGCCGATCCAGGCGCCGCGTTGTTTGCGGAGCAGGGGCTCCAGTGCGGTCACCAGACCGCCGGGGCTACGCCTCCACCCCAAAGTGCCGTCCGGTTGGACCACCATGTCGATGGGCAGCCGGTTGGCGACTACAACGAAGTCGGAGTTGCCGGAGTCGCCTGATTTGCCGGAGTTATCCGGGGCCGCGGGTTCGGCTCCGGTGGCTCCGCGAGCCATCTACGCCTCGAGCTTTGACGGCCCGATTCCGAGCATGGAGAGAAAGACGCGGCACTCGTCGGCGTCGGTGGCGTAAGCCGCGACCACACGCCGAGCTTGGCGTGCCGTGCTGTCGGCCAACGGCTCGACGTCGTCAATGTCGGCAGGGTCGGATTTAGCAGGCATGTATCAACCTTAATTCACGCCGGATTGCGGCATTGGATCTTAAGGGCTGTCCGACAGCGTGGAATGGGGAGTCACGGCGGGTCCGGAATCCTCGTTCATCGCGTAGCAGGCGCCGGACATCCAGTACCCGGTGCAGGGTGTGCCGTCGAGATTGGGCACCAGGTCGGCCGGCACCCCGGAGTTTGTAGTAGAGGTGTGGGCGTCGGTGTAGCGCAACGGAGCCTCGGGCATCGGGCCCTCGGCGGCTTCGTCGGTGGCGACCGGGGTCATGTTCGGCACGCAGTTGCCGTCCTGCATGACCTCGCCGTTCTGGCAGCCGGCCATCCCGCCGCCAGGAGACGGGACAGGTGCCGGAACTGGCTCCGGACCGGGAACCGGGTCGGCCAGTGCCGCCGGGGCGATACTCAGCATCACCCCGGCGGCCAGCATTCCGACGACCGACGTTCGCATTCTTGTCGGCAAGGCGGGAATGATCCGATCAGCTGCCGCTCGCGCCGATCGGAACCGGCGGCAGCTGGACACCACCGGTGTTGTGCGGGTTGTTCTCCTGCAGGCCCATGCAAAGACCGGTGTTGTCGCCGTTGCAGGGGACGCCGTTGACCTCGGGGATCTGCCCGACGTTGCCCGCTCCGGACTCGGTGAGCGCCCCCGGGGCCAGGTCGGTGACACCGGGCTCGATGGGGTTGGTCGTCGGGCCGGTCTGATCACTGATCGGCTTGCAGGCCCCGGTGTTCGGGTCCAGCACCTCGGTCGACGGGCAACTGGCCAGAGCCGGCGACGCCGGCGCGGCGGTAGTGGCGACAGCGGCCACGACGGGGGCGGCGGCTACGGCGACGGCGAAGCCGCCAGCGATCAGCCAGCGGTGGGCGATGGTGGTGACAGTGGCCATGATCGTGCTTTCTCTCGATGGGCTGCCCTCGTCGAATCGGTGGCAGTAGCAGTCAAACTGATCTGTCGCCGCAGCTTACGAGGGTGTTACATCCGATACTAGTGTGACCCTGGAGGGTGCCTCAGCCCTCAGAATCAACTTTCCGACGAAAATCAGCTGTGGGCGCACGACTACCTGGAGGACTATCCGGATGCAACTCTCGTTCACCGACCGGACCTACCTCGTGACCGGCGGCGGCAGCGGAATCGGGCTGGGCGTCGCCGCGGGCTTGGCACGGGCCGGAGCCGACGTGGTGATCCTCGGCCGAAACGCCGACCGGTTGGCGGCGGTCGCCGAACAGATCAATTCCGACGCCGACGGCCACGTTCGTGCCCACTGCGCCGATGTCACCGACGAGGAGCAGGTCGCCGCCGCGGTCGCGGCGGTCAACGAATGGAACGGCCGACTCCACGGTGTCGTGCACTGCGCGGGCGGGTCGCAGACCATCGGACCGGTCACCCAGATCGACTCGGAGGCCTGGCGTCGCACCGTCGATCTCAACGTCAACGGCACGATGTACGTCCTCAAGCACTCCGCCCGCCAGATGGTCCTGGCCGGCGGTGGATCCTTTGTCGGGATCTCCTCGATCGCCGCCAGTAACGTCCACCGCTGGTTCGGCGCCTACGGGGTGACCAAATCCGCACTCGACCACCTGATGATGCTGGCCGCCGACGAACTGGGGCCGTCATGGGTCCGGGTCAACGGCATCCGCCCGGGTCTGATCCGCACCGACCTGGTGCAGGTAATCCTCGATTCCCCGGAGGTCAGCGAGGACTACCGGCAGTGCACCCCGCTGCCCAGGGTCGGTGAGGTCTCCGACGTGGCCAATATGGCGATGTTCCTGCTGTCCGACGCTGCCGGGTGGATAACCGGCCAGATCATCAACGTCGACGGCGGTCACGGCCTGCGGCGCGGACCCGACATGTCGGCCATGCTGGAACCGGTGTTCGGTCCGGACGGGCTGCGCGGGGTCGTCTGAGTGGGCATGCGACCGCAACCGCAGACCCCCGGACCCGGACAGGAATCGGTGTGGGACTACCCGCGACCGCCGCGGCTTGAACGATTCGACGGACCGATCACCGTCGAACTCGGCGGACAGGTGGTCGCCAGTACCGACACAGGTTGGCGAGTTCTGGAAACAAGTCACCCACCCACGTACTACCTGCCCCGCACCGCATTCAGGGACGGTGTCCTACGGGAAGCGCCCGGTAGCTCGTGGTGTGAGTGGAAAGGCCAGGCACGGTACTTCGACCTGGTGATCGCCGAAAAAGTCGCTCACAGGGCCGCCTGGAATTATCCAACCCCGACCCCCGGGTTCGCGCCCCTCGCCGATGCCGTGGCCGTCATGGCTGGGCAGGTCGACCGCTGCACCGTCAACGGCGAGACGGTGACTCCCCAGCCCGGCGGCTTCTACGGCGGTTGGATCGCCAGTTGGGTCGTCGGCCCGTTCAAGGGCGGCCCAGGTTCGATGGGCTGGTGAACACCGGCGAGACATCGCCGGCTTCGCATTGGTTTCGGCGAAACATCGCCGAAACATCACCGCCCCTGATCTGAAACACCACGCCGACATCCTCGTCGACGACGTCGAAGCGGCCGTTTTCTTCGACGCCCGTCGAAGGAGCTGAAGACGTTGGACATCGATCCCGCCGCCACCGCCTGGCTGCTGACGAGTACTGCAATGGTCCTGCTGATGACGCCCGGGCTGGCGATCTTCTACGGCGGCATGGTGCGTACCACCGGGGTGCTCAACATGATCATGATGAGCTTCATCTCGATACCGCTGGTGACGGTGGCCTGGTTGCTGCTGGGCTACAGCCTGGCGTTCTCGGACGGCTCGACCGGCTTCATCGGCGGACTGTCCTACGTCGGGATGTCGGGCATCGGCCCGGAAACCGCGCATGGATCCGTTCCCGAACTGCTGTACGTCACTTTCCAGTTGAGTTTCGCCATCATCACCGCTGCGTTGATCAGCGGAGCGATCGCTGACCGGGCTCGATTCGCCGCTTGGATGGTTTTCGTGCCGTTGTGGTCCATCGCGGTGTACTCCGTTGTCGCGCACTGGGTATGGGCACCGGGTGGATGGCTGTTCAAGATGGGCGTGCTGGATTACGCGGGCGGACTGGTTGTCGAGATCGTCTCCGGCGCCTCCGCGCTCGCCCTGGCGCTCGTCCTCGGTCCGCGGCTCGGCTTCAAACAGGATGCGATGCGCCCGCACAATCTGCCGTTCGTTCTGCTCGGCGTCGGCCTGCTGTGGTTCGGCTGGTTCGGGTTCAATGCCGGTTCGGCCCTGGCTGCCAACGGCGTGGCGTCGGCGGTGTTCCTGAACACTCTCGTCGCCGGCTGCCTGGGGA
>JAHBAP020000513.1 GCA_018500005.2 Mycobacterium sp.
AACAACCCGGCGGCCAAAGCCCCGACCACGCCGAGTTCGTCGGCGATCCGCGGCCCGAGTTGCTCGGCCTGCGCGGCGACCTCATCGCAGAGGCCGGGGGCCGGCGCGAGGACGGTGACGCAAATCCCCTGCCGCTGAACGGTTTCCACCACCGGCCAGGCCGCCCCCTGGCCGAACGGGGAGCGGGCCACCAGCACCGCCAGTTCGCGTCGCATCGACACGCGCTCCTCGAGCATCACCGGCACACCGGAGGCCAGATATCCCGCCACCGCCTCGCGGGCCTCGGCAAGATCCTCGGCCAGCACCACTCCGCGCCCGTCGTATCCGCCCCGGACCGTCTTGACCACCACTGCGCACGGTTCGCCGCCGGCGAAGGCGTCGACGTCGTCGACCCCGGTCACCGCACAGAACCGCGGCACCGGAGCACCGAGTTCGGACAACCGTTCTCGCATGACCAATTTGTCCTGCGCGCACACCAGAGCTTCGGGCGGCGGAAGCACCGCCACGCCCTCGGCGACCAGGGTGTGCAGCAGATCGGTGGGGACGTGTTCGTGGTCGAAGGTCAGCGCACTGGCCCCCGCGGCGGCGCGGCGCAGGGCGTCGAGGTCGGTGTGCGAGCCGATTACGACGTCGGGGCTCACCTGCGCGGCCGGGTCCTCGGGACTGACTGCTAACACCCGCAGGGTCTGTCCGAGCGGAATCGCCGCCTGGTGAGTCATCCTGGCAAGTTGGCCGCCGCCCACCATCGCAACCACAGGTCCATTCCGCACGGGAAATATGGTGGCACGTCGTTGCGGGCCCCGATCGAGGAGGCGGTGACCTGCGATGCTAGGGCCAGCGAGACGATCTTCCGTAGAATCTGCCGCTATGTCCTTCGCAGACGCCACGATCGCCCGGTTGCCCGGTCCGATCAGGCCCTTCGCCGAGCGGCATCACGAACTGATCAAGTTCGCGATCGTCGGCGCCACGACTTTCGTCATCGACTCGGTGATCTTCTACACCCTCAAGCTGACCATCCTCGAACCCAAGCCGGTCACCGCCAAGGTGATCGCCGGGATCGTGGCGGTGATCGCCTCCTACATCCTCAACCGTGAGTGGAGCTTCCGGGACCGCGGCGGCCGTGAGCGACATCACGAAGCGTTGCTGTTCTTCGGTGTCAGCGGCGTGGGTGTGGTCCTGGCCATGGTTCCGCTGTGGTTCTCCAGTTACATCCTGGATCTTCGCGTGCCGAATGTGTCGCTGGCCGTCGAGAACATCGCCGACTTCGTCTCGGCCTACATCATCGGCAACCTCATGCAGATGGCGTTCCGGTTCTGGGCCTTCCGTCGCTGGGTATTCCCCGACCAACTGGGCGAACACCCGGATGCGGCACTGGAATCCACGCTGACCGCCGGCGGCATCGCCGAGGCCCTCGAAGACGAGGCCGAGGCCCGCGAAGCCCGACGCTCGGTCGTGACACCGCTGCCCGGTCGCCGGACCCCGCCCGCGGCCTAGATTTCCCGCTCGTCGCGGTAGTCCTCGCCGTCCGCGTGGTCGAAGACCTCGTGGTAGATCAGCGAGTGCACGTACTCGACCTGCGGGATGTCGTTGAACTCCAGCGGGTCCTGGGAGGCCGACTCGATCACCAGGGTGCCGGTTCGAACCATCCGGTCGAACAGGCCATGCCGGAACTCCACGCTGTTGATGCGCGCCAACGGGATGTCGATCCCCGACCGGGTCAGCACACCGTGTCGGTACATCACCCGCCGGTCGGTGACCACGAAATGGGTTGTCTTCCAAGCCAGGAACGGCCGCAGCGTCAACCAGATCACCAACAGCAGCCAGATGCCGCCGATAACGGCCGAGACCACCTGACGGGCCCGCGGATCCCAATCGGTTCGGCTGACCACAGCGGCGGCGAAGGCCGCCGCCGCCGTGCACACCAGCAACGCGACGACCGGCCAGATGAACCGCTTCCAGTGCGGGTGACGGTGTAGCACCACGCGCTCATCGGCGGCCAATACGCTCTGCGGATAACCCATGGTGTGTTCTCCTACCATATGGCCGAAACTCCGCTGTACGACGCCTACCAGCGTTTCCTGGAAAATCCCGGCACACCGTTCTGCACGCCCGGCCACAAGTACAACCCCGAACTGATCGACGAGTTCCTCGCCCTCGACGTCCCGCACTACCTGGGCGTGGAGAACCGGCGAGTGTCGACTCGCCGACTGGCCACCGCCGAACGACTGGCCGGTGAACTCTGGGGTGCGGACTGGTGCGGATTCTCGGTGCAGGGGTCCACGCACGGCAACGAGGCGATCTGTCTGTCGCTCGGCAAACCCGGCGACAAGGTGATCGTCGCCCGCACCATCCACAAGTCGGTGTTCTTCGGCCTGGTGCTGTCCGGCCTGGTGCCGGTGTGGATCAGGCCGGACATCGACAAACAGACCGGACTCACCGCGGGAATGCCGGTCGAACGGGTGGCCGAGGCCCTCCATGAACATCCCGACGCCAGGGCCGTGCTGCTGGTGGAGCCCAGCTATGTCGGAGGCATCTCCGATGTGGCCGCACACGCCGAACTTGCTCATGCACACGGCATTCCGCTGGCGGTCGATTCCGCGTGGGGCGCCCACTTGGGCTTCCACCCCGACCTGCCGCCGCACGCCATCGGAGCCGGCGCCGACATCCTGGTGACCAGCATCCACAAGCAGGTCACCGGATTCACCCAGTCGTCGATGGTGCTGGCGCAGGGCGAACGCATCGACCTGGAACGTCTCGACGCAGCCTTCGAGGGCCTGCACACCACCAGTCCATCGGGGGCGATCTTCGCCAGCATCGACCTCACCCGCAATCTGCTCGCCGAACGCGGCGAAGAACTGCTCGGCCAGGCGATCCGGCTGGCGCAGTCGGCGCGCGACCGCTTCCGCCAGGTACCCGGCCTCGGCGTCGTCGGCAACGAGATCGCCGAGCGATCACCGGCGCTGCTGATGCACGACCCGACAAAGATCGTGCTCACCCTCACCGGGACCGGGGCCGACGGGCAGGTCGTCGCCGACATGCTCGAACAGCGCGGCCTGCAGCTCGAATACGCCGACCGAGACACCTTCGCCCCGGTCATCACGATGGGCGACACCGACGAGACGGTTGACTTCCTGGTCACCGAGATCATCGCCGCCGTCGAGCAGAACCGCGGGGAACCCCGCCCGCTGGTGCCGATCACGGCCTGGACGCTGGAACCGGACACCGCGATGACCCCGCGCGACGCCTTCTTCGCCGACCACGAGCGGGTGCCGGCCGCCGAGGCGGTCGGCAGGATCGCCGCCGAGACCGCGGTCCCCTACCCGCCGGGCGTCCCGGCCCTGGCTCCCGGTGAGCGCATCCACGCCGCAACCCTGGCCGC
>JAHBAP020000071.1 GCA_018500005.2 Mycobacterium sp.
AGATGTGTATAAGAGACAGCTCGACGCACCGCTACGGGTTGCTCGGAGCCGTTCGCGAGCGGACCTGCGCATCACAGCCCATAATCGGCACATCCGACAAGCAGGAGGCGCTCCCGGTGACGGTGATCGAGCAGATGTTGCGCCGCCGGCCCGTCGGCGGGGGTCCGGTGGCCCACGGCGCATCGGAGAGCCTCAAGCGTTCGATCGGCACCTTCCAGCTCACCATGTTCGGCGTCGGCTGCACCGTCGGCACGGGCATCTTCTTCGTTCTCTCCCAGGCCGTTCCGAAGGCCGGCCCGAGCACGGTGATCTCATTCCTGGTCGCGGGCATGGCGGCCGGCCTCGCGGTGATCTGCTATGCCGAACTGGCCTCGGCCGTTCCGGGGGCGGGATCGACGTACTCCTATGCATACGCCACCCTCGGCGAAGCTGTCGCGATGGGCGTGGCCGCCTGCCTGATGCTCGAGTACGGGGTGGCCACGGCCGCGCCTGCAGTCGGCTGGAGTCAGTACGTCAACAAACTTCTGGAGAATTTCACCGGGCATCCCCTGCCGCAGGCGCTTTCAGCCGCACCATGGGACGCCAACCCGGGAATCGTGAACCTTCCGGCAGTCATCCTGGTCGGACTCTGCGCGATGCTGCTGATCCGCGGAGCCAGCGAGTCCGCCACCGTCAACACCGTCATGGTGATCATCAAACTCAGCGTGTTGGCACTGTTCGCGGTGATCGCGTTCACCGCCTTCAAGGCCGACCGGTTCGCCGACTTCGCACCGTTCGGCATCAGCGGGATCGGGGCCGCCGCGGGCACGATCTTCTTCTCCTACATCGGCATGGATGCGGTCTCCACCGCCGGCGATGAAGTCAAGGACCCGCAGCGCACGATGCCCCGGGCGCTGATCACCGCACTGCTGGTGATCACGGCGTTCTACGTGCTCGTGACGGTCGCCGCTCTCGGTGCACAGGACTGGCCGGAGTTCGCCGACCAGGAGGCGGGCCTGGCCGCGATCCTGGACAAGGTCACCGGTTCCCGACACTGGGGAACGGTGCTGGCCGCCGGCGCGGTGATCTCAATCTTCTCGGTGACGCTGGTGACCATGTACGGCCAGACCCGCATCCTGTTCGCGATGGGCCGCGACGGACTGCTGCCGTCACTGTTCGCCAAGGTCAACCCGCGCACGATGACCCCGGTCAACAACACCGTCATCGTCGCGATCGTGGTCGCCCTGCTGGCAGGCTTCGTCCCACTGGACTACCTGGCCGATCTGGTGTCGATAGGCACCCTGACGGCATTCATCGTGGTGGCCCTCGGAGTGATCATCCTGCGCCGACGAGAACCCGACCTCCCTCGTGGCTTCCGGGTTCCCGGCTACCCGGTGACTCCGGTGCTGGCGATACTGGCGTGCGCCTACATCCTGGTGAGTCTGCGCTGGTACACCTGGGTGGCCTTCGTGTGCTGGGTCGCGGTGGTGCTGGTGTTCTACTTCACCTGGGGCCGCCATAACAGCGCGCTGAACCATGGTGGCGAGCCTGCCTCTGCCGCAGCCATTCTTGCCGACATCGAAGTAATCCATCCACCCAGGGAACTGCCATGACCATCGTCGTCGGATATCTGGCCGGAAAGAGCGGCACGGCGCCGCTGCGATTGGCCTGCAGCGCCGCACGCACCCTGCGCACCTCGCTGACGGTGACGACGGTCGTGCCCAAGCCCTGGACCTTCCCGTCCCCGGCGAAGGTGGACGCCGAGTACGCGGCGTGGGCCGATCAACTCGCCGCCGACTCCGCCCGGGAGGCGGAACGTGAAATGGCCTCCATGCTCCGGCCGGATGAGGTCACCTTCCGCAGCCAGGGCCACCGCTCGGTGTCCGGCGGCCTGATCGAGGTCACGACCGAGCTCGACGCCGAACTACTGGTGCTGGGCTCGTCCGCGAGCGGCCAGCTCGGGCAGGTGGTGGTGGGCTCCACCGCGGACCAGCTTCTGCACTCCTCTCGGGTACCGGTCGCGATAGCCCCCCGCGGCTACCGCGGTCCGCACGGCGGAAGGCTGACCAGGATCACCTGTGGTTACCCCGGAACGCCTGGATCGGAGGAGGTGGTCCGCAGAATCGCCGCACTCGCCGAACAGCTCGAGGTGCCGATGCGGGTCATCACCTTCGCAGTTCGCGGGCGCACCATGTACCCACCGGAGGTCGGCCTGCATGCCGAGGACTCGATCCTGGCGGCGTGGGAGTCTCAGGCCAGCGAGATGCTGGCCCAGTTGCGCGCCGACGGAGTGGTGGGCGCTGATGTGGCGCTTCAGGTGGTCAGCGGAAACGGGTGGGATCAGGCCATCGACGACGCGGACTGGCAGGAAGGCGAAATCCTGGCGCTGGGCACCTCGCCGCGCGGCGGCCTAGCGCACGTGTTCCTCGGCTCGCACGGCAGCAAGATCATGCGGGTAAGCCCGGTGCCGGTGTTGGTGCTGCCGGGATAGACCGGGTGATTGGGTACTTCATCACGCCATGCCCTTGGGCGTGATTCAGTACTTCATCACGCCATGCCCTTGGGCGTGATTCAGTACTTCATCACGCCGCGGTCAATGGAGATCTGCGAGCCGGACAGCAGACCCGAGCGGTCACCGGCCAGCCAGACCACGACCTCGGCGGCCTCCTCGGCGGTCATGAAGTCGTTGCGCTTGGCTTCCTTGGATTCCTTCGCCGGAGGCTGATAGGGCATCGGCGCGAAGCTGTGCAGGAATGCCGGGTGCTTGCCGAGCACTCCCAGCATCGCATCGTTGAGGATCATCGGGGTGGCGATCGAGTACGGGTGCACCGAATTGACCCGAATCCCGTACTCCCCCAGTTCGATTGCCAGGGTGTTCGTCAGCGAGGTCAGGCCGTGCTTGGAGGCCGCGTAGTGCCCGTTGCCGGGAGTGGCCTTCAGTCCGGCCGACGAACTGATGATCACGATGGAACCGCCGTTGCCGGCGTCGATCATCGCCGGGATCACCGCTCGCAGGGTGCGCCAGGTGCCGGTCAGGTTGACGTCGATCACGGTATTCCACTGCTCGTCGGTCAGCTCCCATAGCCTGCCCCAACTGAGCACCCCGGCGTTGGCCACCAAGATGTCGAGCCGGCCGAACTTCTCGACACCGTCGGCGACCAGCTGGCGCAACGCCTCGTCGTCACGGATGTCGACCGCGCGGGAGAGCACCGCGCGCCCCTCCGCCTCAATCAGGCGCGCGGTCTCGGCGAGGTCCTCACGCGTGGCAGCCGGGTAGGGAATCGTCTCGGAGACCGGTGCGCAGATGTCGCTGATGATGACGTCGGCGCCTTCCCGGGCCATTCGCACCGCGTAGGCGCGGCCCTGGCCGCGAGCGGCCCCCGTCACGAACGCGACTCGTCCCGCCAGATCGCCCATGGCGGTCAGGCTAGCAAGGAAACTGGAACGTGTTTCAGTCCGCCCCGGTGTCACAAATCGGCGAGGATCTGCTGCCGTTTGGCGGCGTACTCGTCAGGGGTGACGGCGCCGGTGGCCCGCAGCACGTCGAGTTGCTGCAACCGCTGGGAGACCGTCAGCCCCGCCGATGCGGTGGGCACTGGGGGCGGCTCACCCGCATCGGCGGCCGCAGCGCGGACGATCGCGCTGACCTGTTCGCGCACAACGGGATTGGACCGGATGTCCACCGCGGCGTCCAGCGGTATTCGATTGTGATGCAGCACATTGAGAATCCGCAGCAGCGGCTCCCCGCGGCCGGTCAGGTCGTAGGTGATGCCATCCTCGGCGATGGTGAACTCGGCCGGGATCACCCCGGCCACCAGGGCACTTGCGTTCCAGTCGATTTCGTAGTTCGTCGTGCCCGGCTCGACCAGCACCACCAGCCGATGCCCAGTGAGGGTCTGCATGCGGGTGGGGCTGGACACCATGGTCTGCCGATCGGCGAACGCCGGCATTCCGGGCGGTTCGATGCGCAGGTCGACCTCGATCATCTGTTGGTCGTTGACGAACACCGGGGTATCGGAGATCCCCGTCACCCGCGCGGTGGCCAGCACCCCGGTGCGGCTCAGGTGCTCATGGCCGCCGGGCTGGCCGGCCCCCTTACTTCCCTCTGCGGCCGGGGCCAACCACCCCCCCGCCCGCGCCCCCACCCCCCCCCCCCACAACACAATTACAC
>JAHBAP020000539.1 GCA_018500005.2 Mycobacterium sp.
ACAAGGTCACCGAGGACGAACAGATGAGGGTTTCCCGGATCACCGCGGTGGTGCTGGGTGTCCTCGCCATCGGCCTCGGCATCCTGGCCAACGGGCAGAACGTCGCGTTCCTGGTGGCATTGGCTTTCGCGGTCGCGGCCTCCGCCAACCTGCCGACCATTCTCTATTCGCTGTACTGGCAGCGGTTCAACACCCGTGGCGCGCTGTGGAGCATGTACGGCGGTTTGATCAGTTGCATCGTGCTGATCGTGTTCTCCCCGGCGGTATCCGGCGCCAAGTCGTCCATGCTGCCGACCATGGACTTCCACTGGTTCCCGCTGTCCAGCCCGGGCATCGTGTCGATCCCACTGGCGTTCGCGCTCGGGGTGATCGGCACGCTGACCTCGCGCGACACCGGCGACCCGGTGCTCAACGCGGAGATGGAGGTGCGGTCGTTGACCGGCGTGGGCGCGGAGAAGGCCACCCACCACTGAGTTCGATTGCCCGGTTGACTGCCCAGGTTCCTCAGCGGCTCACTTCGCTGCGCCGCATCGTCCCCCGGGCAGGTCCGATTACCCAGGTTCCTCAGCGGCTCACTTCGCTGCGCCGCATCGTCACCCGGGCAGAGGTCCGGCTAGCCGCCACTCTTGCGCCGGAAACTGCGGCGCTGTTCGGCTGGGCCGTGGGCATGTGATCCCTTGCCCCCGCCGTCGGTGTGGGCGGTACCGCCGGCGGCATTCGCCTTCTTGCGGTCGAGTGCCTCGCGGAACTTGCGCTTGGTCTCGTCCGCGGGATCCGGTTCTGCGTCGGCCATAGCCCGCAGACTACGCCAGATCGCGACGACGAACGGTGAGTGGTGGCCAGTCCGCGGCTTTATCGGGCGGACGTGGGGGTGGCGCGGCCGGGGTTCCCGACCGCGCCACCGTCCACCGTGTCATCACCAAGTAATCGTCGGCCATGCCTGGGTTTTGACGACCCACTCAGCCCAGTCGTTGTCGAGGTAATCACCTGCGTAGGTGGTCTCCCAATTCTGGACCTTGCCCTCGGGCAGAACCGACGGCGGCACGAGGAATCCGACACGGATCGGAATGTCGGCGTCCCAGAGGGCGTTGCGCAGCTCGTACTTGGTCGTATACATCCACTGACTATCCAGGCCCAACGCCGAGGGGCCACCGAGGTTATTCAGCAACTCCACAACGGTTTCGTCGACCGGTATCAGCGTCGTCAAACCCACCCCGACCGGGTCATCGGGGTCGAATCCGGACTTGAACCACTGAGTGATCCGCGTCAGGACGTAGTTGATGATCTCGGTGGTAGACGGAGTCACCTCCTCGGCGATCTTGGCCAGCATCGCCTTCACTTCGTCAGCGGCATCCAAGGACTTGAACTCGGTGGCCTCCACGACTGCGCCGACCTTGTTGTAGATCGGAAGCAGCATCTTGCCCATGTCGCCGATCTGCTCTGCGGATGAACGGTCACCCTCCAGCATCAGCGTCACGGCGGTGACGACAGGGATGGGGATCGCACTTCCGGTATCGACCGCCTTCTCGATGGCGGCACCGGTCAGCGGTGTCACCTGCCTGATCCAGAGGTCGCCGTCGGAGTCGGGGATGCCGATAGTCTGGCCGGCGTCGGCCTCGCCGATTTCATTCGGCCCGTAGTTGACCAGGGCGGTGTTGGTGCTGCCCTTCGTTCCCGCCACGGTTTGCAGGACCATCGTCAGCATCACCGGCTCGTCCTCTTCGAACGGCCAATTCTCGCCGGTGGTCTTGACGACCTTGAGCGAATCGGAGGAGATCAGGCCCGGCTTCGCGTCAGTAAACACGGGCAGGACATTCACGGTCACTGAAGCTATCGAGCGATCGCGGAATGGTGCGACGCCGAAGATGCTGTAGGCCAACCGGTTCAGTCCGGTGATCACGTCGTTGAACACATGAACGTGCCAGGGATTGTCCAAGGTGTCATCGACCGCCCGGACGACAAACGTGTCGAAACCGCCGAGCTGAGCCGCTTCGATATCCGGCGTATAGACGTACGAACCGTCCTCGGCAATGTCCAAAATCCCGCGCAGGGGCGACACATCGACCTCGTAAGTGATGATGTCGCCGTTGGCGTCATAGGCGCCCAGATTGCCTCGAATCACACCGGTCGCGAGGTCCTCGGTGTACGCGGTGGGGTTCAGGGTGGGTGCGGTGTTGAAGAAGGTGTAGCGGACCTGGCGCAGCGGGTTCAACAACCTGTTGACCAAGTTGGCCACCGGCCGGGCGGCTCTCGCCTGCACCGCGGAGGCGTTCGCCTGGGACGGGCTCGCCGCGGCGGCCGTCTGCGGCGCAGGCACCGATGCCGACGGCGATGCCGTTGCGACGGCGGGAACCGAAGGCGCACCCGGGGCTGGAGCCGACTGCGTAGCTGTACTGCCGGCCACGGCTACAGGCGTCACCTTGATCCGGTCACGGCCACGGTCGGCCGGTGCAGCGACTGACTGGGCGGCTTTCACCGCTGCCTCGGTGGCGGCAGAAGACGCCTGGGCACTGCGCGAACGGGCTCTGTCTGTCGCTGGCCGCGACGAACGATTCGGCGAGGACGTCGCCGACGAACCACCGCCCGCTGCCGACGGGCCTGCCGACGGGCCACCGGCCCTGTCCGCGTCAGCATGGGCGACGGCGGGGGCGGCCATCATGGCCGCGCCCACACCTGCGGCCAGCACCCCGGCCTGAAGCCAGCGGACAACCGGTAAGACCTCCTCTTGGCTGCGCCGATCGCGGCGCTTTCCAGACTTCCCCATCCCCGACATCGCTTGACCTCCCAAAGCAACTCGTCCACTGGCCATCAGCGGCGTGTTAAGAAGATCACAAATCAGCACCGATGTCGCGACAATCCGGCGGGCAGGTCGGCTTGCGGCGGACCGGCCGAGGACCTACCGCCGCGGGGCAACCCGAAGCGGCTCAGCGCATGCCGGGCGGCATCCCGTAGAGGTGGTGAATCGGAAGCCGCAGCAGCACCCGCCGATCGACGACCATCGCCTCCCGGTACTCGTCCCAATCCGGGTGTTCGCCGGCGATATTGCGGTACAGGGTCACCAGAGACTCGACGGTCTCGTCGTCCGGTGACGCAGCCGGTGGGCTGAGCACCGCAGTGCCCTCGGCGACAGCGTAGGACCAGCCATCGTCGGAACTCACCAACAGGGAGGCGCGCGGATCGCGGCGCAGGTTACGGGTCTTGGCTCGCGGTTCGGTCACCGAAACCTCGAGGGCCAACCCACGATGATCGAAGTGGTAGGTGACGTTGGACAACTGCGGACGGCCGTCACCTTTGATGGTCGCCAACACACCCAGCGAGTTGTCGGCGATCAGCGCCAGCAGCTTGTCATCGAACACCTGACGGGTCATGAACCCGAGCGTACGTGGGTAAGTTTGGCGGGATGAGTTCAACCAACCACAGTTCCGCCGCGCTGACCGGTGTCTCGGAAACCGCGCTTATGACGCTCAACGGCCGCGCCCACCAGGCGGGCCTGCCCGACGCCATCATCGACGACCCGATGGCCATCGAACTGCGCGACGCCTTCACCGCGACCTACGGGGTCGACTACGACAAATTCGGCCGCCGCGGCCAGGAGATGGCACTGCGTTCGCTGGCCGCCGACGGATGCACCATCGAGTACCTGCGCGGCCATCCCAGAGCCACCATCGTTGCGCTCGCCGAAGGATTCCAGACCAGCTTCTGGCGACTGGACAAGGCCGTTCCCAACGCCCGGTTCCGCTGGGTTTCGGTGGATCTGCCGCCGGTGATCGAACTGCGCGAAAAGCTGCTGCCCGCCTCGCCACGGATCACTAATCTGAGACAGTCGGCATTGGACTACTCCTGGATGGACCGCGTCGATGCGAACGACGGGGTGTTCATCACCGCCGAGGGCCTGCTGATGTATCTACAGCCGAATGAAGCCATGGATCTGATCGGCGAGTGCGCCAAGCGATTCCCCGGCGGCCGGATGTTCTTCGACCTCCCGCCGACCATCATCAAGAAGGTCGCACCGAAGGGCATCCGCGCCTCCAAGACCTACCGGGTTCCCCCGATGCCGTTCAGCCTCTCGATAAACCAGTTGCGCGAACTGGTCGGCGCGGTCCCCGGCCTCAAGGCCGTCCACGACGTCCCGATGCCGCGGGGGCGCGGATTCATGTTCGAGACGCTGTTCCCTGCGTTCTGGGCCTTCGGGCCGATGAAGCCGTTTCGGGGCGTCTACGCGCTGCTCGAGTTCGGCTGAGCGAACTCGGCGTCCAGGTAGCGAGAGGCGTCGTCGAAGCCCAGGCCCAGACCGCGGGCCGCTTGGGCGTAGGTGTGGGCGGCGGCGGCCATTGCGGCGTCGGTCGGGTCGCGGCGTGCGATGAAACTGCCTTGGCGACCGCGGGTTTCGACGATGCCGGCGGCCTCCAGTTCGCGGTAGGCCCGAGCCACGGTGTTGACCGCCAGCCCTAGTTCACCCGCCAACTCTCGGACGGTCGGCAGTCTGGAACCGGTCGCCAGTCGGCCACCCCTCACGGCGTCGATCACCGCGAGCCGCAACTGATCGAATATCGGCGTGCGGGATTCGCTGTCCACCCGCAGCCACTCAGCTAGCTCCGACACGTGCCTCAGTATGGCCGACGCCGGGTCGGCGCGGGACCGTCCCAGCAGGTTTCGCACGTGAAAATGCGCAGCTAAACACGTATAATCGGGTATCTCCAAGCGGCCACTTCGGTGGCCGTTTGTTCGCGCTCTGGGTTCTGTGTTCTGTTGCGGGGGCTAGTGCCGACACGACTTGAAAGGGCACTGGCTTGACGGACTCCACCCCGATGCGGATCGCGGTCTTCAGCGGTGCGGGCATCTCCGCCGAAAGCGGGGTACCCACTTTTCGCGACGACGAGACCGGGCTGTGGTCGAAGTACGACCCGTACGAGATCGCCAGCACCGACGGCTGGCAGAAGCATCCGGAACGGGTGTGGGCCTGGTATCTGTGGCGCCACCATCTGGTCAAGGAAGTGCAGCCCAATTCGGGCCACGAGGCCGTGGCGATATGGCAGGACTACGCCGACGTCACCGTGATCACTCAAAACGTCGACGATCTTCACGAGCGGGCCGGCAGTCGCACCGTCCACCACCTGCACGGAAGCCTGTCCGAATTCTGGTGCGACACCTGCGGTTCGCGCTACCACGGACCCTTGCCCGATATGCCCGAACCGGTGTTGGAAAAAGAGCCCTTGCCCTGTGAATGCGGCGGGCTGATCCGGCCCGGGATCGTCTGGTTCGGCGAGCAACTGCCCGACGAGCCGTGGCAGGCCGGGGTCGAAGCGGTGTCGATGGCTGACCTGGTGGTGGTGGTCGGCACCTCCGGCCTGGTCTATCCCGCCGCCGCGCTCCCCGACCTCGCACTCGCGAACGGGACGACGGTGATCGAAGTCAATCCCGAGCCGACCCCGATGTCATCGTCGGTCACCGTGTCGATCCGGGAAGGCGCCGGCGCCGCGCTGCCCACGCTGCTGCAGCGGCTGCCCGAGTTACTTCCCTAGGGGATCGTGCCTTGCGCCCCTCCAAGGCCCGCCTTTCCCTGCCGGGATCGGACGAACTCAACTATGAGTCCCTGCTCAGCCGCTTCGATGGCAGTGCGGGGACAAAGATCGAGCTATTGGGCCACAGCCGAACCGGCCGACGGATACCACTCGTCACGGTCGGCGAGGGTTCGCGTTCCGTCCTCGTCGTGGGGGCCCCGCATCCGAATGAGCCCACGGGTTGTCTCACGATTCTGCGACTGCTCGCCGAACTCACCACACATCCCGAGCTGTCCGAGACCCCGGACTGGCAATGGCACTTCATACCCGCGATAGACCTTGACGGGATCGCGCTCAACCAGAAGTGGTTCGGCGACTCCCCGGACCTCGAGGCCTATCTCAAGCATTTCTACCGCCCTCCGTTTCGGCTACAACCCGAGTACAGCTTCCCGCTCGCACTGCCGCACTACAGCTTCAGCGCCGAGACGCCGGAAAGTATCTGCTGGCGTAGAGCTTTGGAGATCGCCCAGCCCCAGCTGCAGTGCTCACTGCACGGCGCGGACACCGGAGGCTCGTTTTTCCTACTGAGCAGCGAATGCCCGGACCTCGCCGCCCAACTCGTCCGGCTTCCGGCCTCATTCGGCATCGCGCTGAACGAGGTCGGCGAGTTCTTCGCTGAGATGGAGGTGTTTGAACCAGGCGTCTTCGCCTTCCCGTCCGTCACCGAGATCATCGCGCACGACGTCTCCCGCGGCGACGCGCCGGGAACATCGTGGACGGCGGGCAACTCCAGTGCAGGCTTCGCGCTCGACAGCTTGGGGAGTTTCAGTATGACCTGCGAGGTGCCGATCTGGCGTGACGCACGGGAGGGCGATCGCAGTGCCTCTGGTCGCACCGTCGGCGACGTGGTGGACGACCAGATCGATCAACTCCGGGAAGACGCAGAGATCCTCACGGCATCCTTGCCGAAGCTTCACCCGCGAGTCGAGTCCTTCGAGGGCCAGGCGCTTATCGAGTCTCTGGAAGATTCCCTCTCCGGGACGATCGGGCTGGTGTCGGCCCTGACGCGGGCCCGACCGCACGGGGCCGATGACCGGCCGCTTCGGAAACACGATCTCGTGGTCGCCGAATCGGGGACCTACGGTCTTCGAACATCGGCGATGCTGCTGCGGCTGGCCACACTGTTGCGGGATCCGGCGATCGAAGCGGTCAGCCGGGCGGTACTCGACAGGCGGCTTTCCGGCTACTTGCGGTCTGCCCGATTGTCCCCCATACCGCTGGCACAAGCGACCGGCCTTCAGATGGCGGCCATCCGTGCGGCAATCCGTTTTCTCAGCGAAGGCCCGGAAGCCTAGCCGGATTTCATCGCCCGGCCGAGCGCCACCTCCGACACCGGCAGCGGAACCCACGCCGGGAGTGTCCACTGATGCCGGGCTACGTCGACGGTGAACCCCGCGCCGGTGATCGCGCGTTCGGTGTCGCGGTGGGTGTGGCAGTTGCCGGCGATCCGCGGCCATACCGTCGCGTCGGCCAGTCGCTGCAGCCCTCCACGCCAACCGGTGCTGGCGACATGCTCGAAATAGCGAATTTCACCGCCCGGCTTTAGGGCCGAATTGATTTGGTGCAGAACGGCTTTCGGATCATCGACCGAGCACAGCACCAGCGAGCAGACCACCGCGTCAAACGGCTCGGCGGCCGGCATACTCTCGATGGTCGATTCGATGACGGTCACCGGCACCGGCGCCTCTGCCGCCGCATCCCGCGCCTTCGGTGCCAGCATGACCTCCGGCTCCAGGGCGACGACCTCGCGCACGGTATCGGGGT
>JAHBAP020000080.1 GCA_018500005.2 Mycobacterium sp.
ACCGTTGGCTGATGCCCGGAATCGCCGCGCCGCCCCCGACGGTCGCGACGGCCGCGAGGCTGGCCGCCGGAATCCTGTTGTGTTCCATCGCATCTGCGAGGGCGTCGAGAAAACCGGCGAACGGTCCGTCGATCAGGGCGTCGAGTTCGGCTCGGGTGATCCGGACATCCGAACCGTGTCCGGGCAGTTCGGTGGGTACCACCGTCGCTGTCTCGCCGGACAGGCGTTCCTTGGCCAGCCGGCACTGCTCGCGCAGTCGGGTGAGCGGGCCGACAGCAGCGGTCCCGGAGGTGTCACCGGGGCCGGCCGCGCGTATTCCGGACAGGATGTGATTGAGCAGGGCCTGGTCGATCTGGTCGCCGGAGAAGTCGCTGAAGCGGACCGTCTCCGCTATCGGCGTGAAGCCGGCACCGGCCCGGGAGTCCGCACTGGCGAATGTGACGGAACTACCACTGCCGCCGAAATCGCATAGTGCCACCACGCCGCTCGACGGCAGCCCCGGTGCGGATTGCAGCGCGGCCAGCGCGGCGCTCGCATCGGAGACGATCATCGGCGGGATGCCGCCGGGGGACAGGACCGGACTCTCGCGCAGTGCGCCGCGCAGCGTCCCGATGACACCGGGCCCCCAATGGGCGGGGACCGCGATCACGATCGCAGCGGTGCTATGGCCGTCATCCGATGCGCGTGCCATCGCCTCGAGTGCCGCGGTGAGCAACGTCTCGGCACGGTGGGTGGAGCCATCGGCGGCCACCAACGGAACCGGGTCTCCCACCCGCTCGACGAAACCCCGCAGCACCCGCCCGGCCTGGGTGAGGTTCGGGCTGGTGAGTTCGGGATTTTGGGACGGGACACCCACCTCGGCGGGCCTGCCGTCCCAGAACGTGAGCACCGATCGGCGGGAGAGCGTCGGCAGACCCAGTCGGGCGGCGACGAGATTCGTCGTTCCGATCGAGAGTCCCAGTGCGGACGGGTCTACCGGTCTCACGCGTCTCCCCATTTCGTCGGTCGGCACACCACCCTAACTGCCGGCATGCCGGCCAACGCAGCAATCCCCTAACTGCGGAATGTCCCCTAAGGACTAATCCCCTAACGCTTGGGGGGTTGAATTTGGGCTTTGCGCCGATTCGGCCAGGGCTCCGAAGCTTTAACCTTGTATTCATGGGCAATTCCCTGCTGGATTTCGTGATGGCACTCGTGCGTGACCCTGAGGTGTCCGCACGGTATGCGGCCGATCCGGTCGGCGTGCTGGCCGAGGCCCGGCTGCCCGGGGTCACGATCACCGATGTCAATAACCTGATCCCGGTCGTCGCCGACTCGCTCGCTGCCTCAACGCCGGGGTTCGGCGCCTCTACTGATTCCGGGGCCGATTCCGGGAACGTCTGGTCCAGTGGCGCGGCAGCGGCTGCACTCGACGCCTTCGACATCGGCAGTGCGCTTCCCGATCGGCCCTACGGGCAGGCGGTGACGGTGCCGAACACGGAGATCCACACCGATCAATCTGCTGATCAACCTGCACCCGGCTATCAGGTTGAGCTGGCCGAGGTTCCCGCCCTCGACGAGATGCCGACCCACCCGGCGTTGGATTCGGTCAGTCCTGCTTGGGCTGACGAGTCCGCGATGCAGGACCCGGCGTTCGACCCCCAACACCATCCGGGGGACCCCTCAAGATTTGATCTGTTCTGATCCGCACCGAGGCAACCCCACGCCATTCTGGCGTGGCGTTTTACGTTGGCCTAGGTGACCCCCAGGCCTGGCCCCTAATCCCCTAATTCGGAAGTGGAAAGAACCCTAGTAGGGGATTGTCGGGAAGGGGCGTCAACCCCGATTCGCCGCCACTCAACCGGCCATACCGTGGTTTCCAGATTGCCGGAACGACCGGCGAGCAAAGCCACGAAAGGGACTTCACATGATCGCTCTCATCGACTGGATCCTCAATCTGTTCCGTAGCGAGGACGCCGCTCGTGCATTCGTCGCAGCACCGGAGCAGTCCATGCGGGACGCCGGACTGGCCGGGGTGACCGCCGGCCAACTGTCCTCGGTCGTGGCCACCGCCGTGCCCGGAATGGTCCTCGGCGGCGGTGATCCGATCCTTGGACTGCAGCGCGCCGTTGCCAACCAGTACGGGTTCGCGCCGGCTTACGCCCCGGCCTACGCCCCCGAGTACGCGCCCGCGTTTACCCCGTCCTACGACCCGGTCTGGAACTCCTCGCCGACCTTCGCCCCGGCCCCGACCTTCGCGCCCCAGACCGACCTGGCCAGCCATAACGATGTCCCGCTGTTGAGTCCCAGCCAGGACGCCGGCGCGAATGCCCAGAACGGTGCATTCAACCTCGGCTTCGGCGACATCACTTTGGGCAGCAAGACGACCCAGACCGCTACCGGTCACGGCGTCGTGGTCGGATCGGACGCCAATGGCGACATCCTCAGCGGCGACGGTGCGGTGCTGGGCAACGACAACGCCGTCACCAATGGGGACATCCGGGCGGACCACGGTGCCAATATCTCCACAGGTCAGGCGGCGGTGATCCGCGACAGTGGCACCACGACCACCGCCGGCGTGGACGCGATCACCACTGCCGATTCCGGATCGGTGATCAAGGGTGCGGACAACAGTCTCCACAACGGTTCGGCCATCGGAGGTAGCGAGACCATCACGACGGTGGGTGGCAGCGGCAACACCACCAACGCCGACGGTCATGAGACGACCCTGACCTCGACGACGACTGAGGTCACCCATACCACCACGACGACGACGGACAACTCGGACAGCTCCGTGCACGAAACCGCGGTGACCGATGCGTCGAGCACCGACTCGTCCCACCACTCGCTGTTCGACACCAGCCTGCTGAGCAACAACGACACTGCGTTACACAGCAATATGGGGTTGCGCAGCGATATGGGGTTGCACAGCGACCCGTCGGGGAACCATCTGCTCGGTCTCGGCTTCTAGACCGCGAGCAGACGGCGGCGCGGCGGGGCACCCGGAACCTCCCTCCCCCGGGTCCCCGCCGCGCTCGCGTGGTCAAACGCCTACCTTTGGATAAGGGAGGTCAGGTGAATCAGTCGCAGGACCGGCGCCAGATCGGCGTCATCGTCGAATTGATCGACCACGCCCGCGCCATTGCCGATCTCAATGACCGGAGCGACGTGTCGGCCCGACTTACGGCGGCGCGGGAGCGCATCAGCGACCCGATGATCCGGGTGGTGATCGCCGGCCAACTCAAACAGGGCAAGAGTCAACTGCTCAACTCGCTGTTGAATATGCCGGTCGCCCGGGTGGGCGACGACGAAAGCACCGTGCTGGTGACGGTGGTCGGCCATGACGACCAACCCTCGGCCCGCATCGTCGTCGCCGATGGCCACGGCGGTGAAGAAGTCATCGAGGTTCCGGTCGGCGACTTGCGTTCCGACCTACGACACGCGCCCCAGGCGCGCGGGCGCCGGGTCCTGCGGATCGAGGTCGGCGCCCCCAGCCCGCTCCTCAAGGGCGGATTGACGTTCATCGACACCCCCGGTGTCGGTGGTCATGGCCAACCGCACCTGTCCGCCACACTCGGCCTGCTGCCAGACGCCGACGCGGTTATCTTCGTCAGCGACGCCAGCCAGGAACTCACCGAACCGGAGTTGAGGTTCATCCGTCAGGCAGTCGAAATATGCCCGTTGGCAGCGATTGTCGCCACCAAGACCGATCTATACCCGTTCTGGCGGCGGGTCGTCGATGCCGATGCCGATCACTTGCGCCGAGCAGGCCTGATGCTGCCGGTGATCCCCGCCTCCTCGCTGCTGCGCAGTCACGCAGTGCAGACCGATGACAAGGAACTCAACGAGGAATCGAACTTTCCCGCCATCGTGAAATTCCTCTCCGAGAAGGTGTTGTCCCGGGAGGGTGACCGGATCCGCGATCACGTCGTCGCCGAAATACGCTCCGCAGCAGAACATCTGAATCTTTCGATCGGATCAGAGTTGTCCGCGCTCAACGATCCCGAACAGGCCCGCAGAATGACCGCTGATCTGGAGCGGCGCAAACAGGAGGCCCAGGACGCACTGCAGCAGACCGCGCTGTGGCAGCAGGTGCTCACCGACGGGATCGCCGATCTCACCGCCGACGTCGACCACGACCTACGCGCCCGGTTCCGCGCGGTCACCCAGCATGCCGAGGAAGTCATCGACTCACTTGATCCAACCCTGCACTGGGCGGAGATCGGCGCGCAGGTAGAGGACGATATCGCCAACGCCGTCGGGGACAACTTCGTGTGGGCCTACCGGCGGGCCGAAGCGCTTGCCGCCGAAGTGGCCCGGACCTTCGTCGAGGCCGGTCTCGACGTTGTGAGGATGCCCGAACTGAGCGCCCGGGAGATGGCCGCGGGAATGGGCCGCCTCAAGTCGTTGGCCCGACTCGAGTCCAAGCCGATCGGCAAGGGGCACAAGGTGATCACCAGCATGCGCGGCTCCTATGGCGGCGTGCTTATGTTCGGCATGCTGACCTCGGTCGCCGGACTCGGAATGTTCAACCCGATCTCACTCGGCGCCGGCCTTCTACTGGGCCGCAAGGCGTATCACGAAGACCTGGAGAACCGCATGCTGCGGGTGCGCAACGAGGCAAAGACCAATCTGCGCAGATTCGTCGACGACGTGCTGTTCATCGTCGCCAAGGAGTCCCGCGACCGGCTCAAGAACGTTCAGCGGCAACTACGTGACCACTACCGCGAGATCGCCAACCAGACGACCCGATCACTCAACGAATCGCTGCAGGCAACCCTGGCCGCCGCCAGGCTCGAGGAGACTAAGCGCAACACCCGGGTTCGTGAACTCCAGCGGCAGAGCAGCGTCCTGCGGCAGGTGATCGACAACGCCGAGAAACTCGCCGCCCGATGAACGTCCGAGACATTCTCGACGCGGTTCTGCGCGTCTATCAGGCGGATCCGGCCTACCGGACGCGACCGGACGTCCTCGCTGAATTGCACCGCATCAGCGTGCGTCTCAACCAGCCGATCCGGATCGCGCTGGCTGGAACGCTGAAGTCGGGGAAGTCGACGTTGGTCAACGCACTGGTTGGGGAGTGCATCGCGCCGACCGACGCAACCGAGGCCACCCGGATCGTCACCTGGTACCGGCACGGCGCCATCCCGAAGGCCTCGGCGAATCTTGCCGGCGGGCGGCGGGGGGACGACCCGGATACCGGGACAGCCGAAGGGGGGCGGACACTCGCATTAAGCGATCGCCGCCCCGCCGGGGTGGCCGGAATCGGAGCCG
>JAHBAP020000267.1 GCA_018500005.2 Mycobacterium sp.
GCCCCAGAGGCGTTGCCTGCCCCCGAGGCTGCCGCTGCGCCAGCTCCTGAGGCGTTGCCGGTTCCTGAGGCCGCACCCGTCGAAGAAGCCACGATGGTCGTGCCCGCCGCCCATATCGACCCCAATCCGCGGCTGCTGCCGCCGGGGGTGGGATCGGAGCAGGGCCTGCAGGTCCAGACGATCCGCGTCGAGCGAAATGTCTGCGCCCAGTTCCCCTCGATTCACAACATCATCGGGGTGCGCCCGGACTCCAAGCCCTGGCATCCGTCCGGCCGGGCCATCGACATCATGATTCCCGACCCGGACAGCGAGTCCGGTATCGCGCTCGGCAACGAGATCCGGGACTTCGCGCTACGCAACGCCGCCGACCTCGGCATCATGGACGTCATCTGGCGCGGCACCTACTACACCCCGGCCGGCCCGGGCGGCTCCGGCTACGGCCACTACGACCACGTCCACATCACCACCTTCGGCGGCGGTTACCCCACCGGTGGTGAGGAGTACCTCTCCGAAAGCTGACCCGTGACCTACCGGCCCGGCGCCGGCGAGGCCGGTCCAGGTGACTGGCTGGGCCGCATCATTCCGGGTCCTCTGTCATCGGGATCCATCCGGCCGCCAGGTCCCATCATCCCGCCCATCATCGGGCAACCGCCGCCGGGCCCCATCTGCCCAGTGTGGTAGCCGCGATGCCAGCCGTATCCGGTGGAGCGCCCCACCGCCACACCGGAGAAAAAGATCACCGCCACGGTGAACACCACGCCCGCGACGATGCCCACCCAGGCCAGCGTGCGGTGCAGCCGACGGTCCCGGTGATCGGCGTCGCGGGAGCGCGCCGACTCGGCGAGGGTGGTGGATTGTGCTGTGGCATTGGAAGATTCGGTCACTTTGCCTCCTGCATCCGCTCGGACAATGAACTCATCTATTTTCTTTACCTGCGACGCTTGGTCAGGGGACGAACCGGTGTTCACGCAACAGCGCCAACCGGTTTCGGTACTCGTCGTCGTCGATCTCGCCCCTTGCGTAACGTTCCGCGAGCAGGTCCTCCGGCTGGGGTCGGGTGACCGGAGGCCGCACCGAGGACGGTCCGGAGTCGCCGAGATAGCGGATGCCCATCCCCACCGCGGTGATCAGCCCCGCCCAGAACACGAGCATCACCAACCACATCACCAGCCAACCGGCCCAACTCCCGCCGTGGCCCCACATCCAGCCGTCGTCCATCACGGAAACCCCCGCAATAATCTGCTGCGCTCGGTCCCGGCCCACCTTCCACGGTGCGCCAGGCCGGGACGACCGCGCTAGGGCCGAAGGTCAGTCCTGGTCCAGCCTGCGTGCCAGGCCCTTGTTGATGGCCTTGAGCGTGCTCACCCGGGCGAACCGCTTGTCATTGGCGGGGATCACGTTCCAGCGCGCCCCCTCGGAGGTGGTGCGCAGGATCTTCTGGTCGACGGCCGTGACGTATTCGTCCCAGCGTTCGCGGTTGCGGTAATCCTCTTCGGTGATCTTGTGCTTCTTGTACGGAGTGTCCTCGCGGGCCTTGAACCGGGAGAGTTGTTCTTCGGGTGAGATGTGCAGCCAGAACTTGGCCACGAAATAGCCGTGCTCGACCATCTGGGCCTCGAAGTCGTTGATCTCGTCGAAGGCCCGCTGCCACTCCGCGGGGCTGGCGAAGCCTTCCAGTCGTTCCACCAGAACCCGGCCGTACCAGGTGCGGTCGAAGATGACGACCTTGCCGGCCGGTGGCAGATCCCGCCAGAACCGCCACAGGTAGTGGTACTTGCGTTCTTCCTCGGTGGGTGCGGCGACCGGGATCACCCGGTAGTCGCCAGCCTCCAGCGCCCCGGTGACGCGCCGGATCACGCCGCCCTTGCCGGCAGCATCCCAGCCCTCGAAGGCCAGTACCGAACTGATGCCGCGCCCGCGCGCCTCCAGGGAGAGCTCCTTGAGCTTGGCCTGCTCCTTGGCCAACTGCTCGCGGTACTCCTCCTTACTCAGCGACTGCGTCAGGTCGACCCCGGACAGCACGTTGGCGTCGGTGTCGTAGTCGCCGAACACCGATTCGGCCAGCGCAGGTCCGCGATGGGGTTCCTTTTCGTTCAGGCGGGCGGTGAGAGCGGCCAGGATGGTCTTGGCGACGGTCAGGTCGCGGTAGCGGGAGTCGGTGGACTCCACGATGGTCCACGGTGCACCCGGCGCGCTCGTCTCGCGCAGAATCCGCTCGGCGATGGGCAGCACCGGGCCCAGGGTGTCGATTCCCTTCCAGTCCCGCTGGTCGACCTGCCAGCCGGCGTGCGGATCCTTCTTGGCCTTCTTGAGCTTCTTCTTCTGCTCCTTGATCGGGGTGTGCAGGAAGAACTTCAGGATCAGTGCCCCGTCGGCCACCAACTCGTTCTGCATGTTGGCGATGTGGCGCAACCAGACGGAGAACTCGGGTTCGCTGATCTCGTCATTGGCGCGCTGCAGTGCGGCCCGCATGAGCCCGCCGACGAAGAAGGCGGCGCGGCCCTTCGGGGGCAGCGAACGCCATAGCCGCCACAGGTGCGGGCGCTGATACTCCTCGTCGGTCGGGTCGGCGAATACCCGGGTGTCGGCGAAACGGGAGTCCAGCCACTCGTTGAGCCGGTTCACCAATTCGTTGGCCGCCAACCGGTCGTCACCGGCGATCCAGATGATGACCGGAAACTTCGCGCTGGCGAGGTCGTACTGGGCGTTGATCAGTCCCAACCGCAAGTCGGGTATCGCGGCTTCGTAGTCTTCCTTGCCAATTTTGTTGCCGACTTCACAGACCTCAAGCACGTCTGAAACTCCTCACGGTTAACGCACGGTGAACAAACACCATCTCATTACCGGGGCGCCCGCGTGGCTGATTTACCGGGCTGCGCTAGGTTGCGCTGCGTTCGTCGCTCTCCAGCGCGTCCAACACCAGGATTCGGGCTTCCATTTCGTCGGAGCCTTCGATCGCGTGTGCCGTGCTGCCCTTGCGCAATAGTTCGCGCAGCAGTTCCTGGTCGTGCTGGGCGGGTGCGGTGGTGTCGATGAAGTTCTCGACGAGATCGATGAACCGCTGCGGGTGGTGGTGATGTGGGTAATGCCCCGCGCCGGGGAATATCTCCAGTCGCGATCCGGGCATCGCGGCGTGCGCCATATGAGCGTGGTTGACCGGGATCACGATGTCCTGGTCGCCCCAAACGAGTTGCACCGGAACGGATTCGGTCAAATAACATCGGTCGAGCATGGTCACCACCTGTCCACGCCAGTCGACCACCGCGCGCAGCGTGCGGGTGAAGGCCGCCGAGGCGGTCGGCTCCGGCAGGTCTGCCAGGATCCGCAACCCGTTGGGGATGTCGCGGCCCATTCCGGTGGAGCCGACGACCGTCTCCAGTATCTGGCCGGCCAACTGAAGGGTGGGCAGCACCAGTGGCAGGCGCAGCAGACCGAGTGCACCGCCGCCGCCGGGCAGCGAGGCCAGTCGGAGCGCGATGTTGACGTCCTTGGTGACTCCGCCGGCGCCGACGAGGATGAGGCGCTCCACCATCTGCGGGAACTGGTAGGCGAACTGCATCGCCACCCCGCCGCCGAGGGAATGGCCCACGACGGTCACCTGGTCGATGCCCAGCACGCTGAGCAGATCGCGCATTCCGTTGGCGTAGGCCGCCACCGAGTAATCCGCCCGCGGCTTGTCGGACTGGCCGTGCCCCAGCAGATCGGGGGCGATCACGGTGAACCGCCGCGCCAGGTGGGAGTGCACCGGTTCCCAGGCCACCGAGTTGTCGCCGATGCCGTGGATCAGCAGCAATGCCGGACCGGAACCGGCGATCCGAAAGGCACGGCGATAGCCGTGGATCGTCCGGAACTGCAGCTCCGGAGTAGGGGCAGCCATCTCCGCGGGAGCCGGGCGCTCCGTATCTACTTTGCGCAGTCCCATGTCCATCCTTGGATCCAGACCGCTTTTCTATCGGCGGTAGCCGAATCCTAGGCCCGGTGGGGCAACCCTTCCACTCGACAGGCCCTATTCGTTGTCTCCGCCGGTGGCCAGGGTGGCCGCCACCGACGCACTGCCCTGGACTCCGCGGGCACCCGGCCACACCCAATCCCGCACTTCAGGCAGGTCATCGCCGTGCGCCCGGGTGTACTCCCGTGCCTCGATACGTTTGTCCTGCATCTGCTGACGCAACCCGGCATAGCGCGAGCCAAGGCCGGGCACCCGGTCGATCGTGTCGATCACCAGGTGGTAGCGGTCCAGGTCGTTGAGCATCACCATGTCGAACGGCGTGGTGGTGGTGCCTTCCTCCTTGTATCCGCGGACATGGATACGGGCATCGTTGCTGCGCCGGTAGACCAGTCGGTGGATCAGCCAGGGGTACCCGTGATAGGCGAAGATCACCGGCTTGTCGGCGGTGAAAACCATGTCGAACTCTCGGTTGGACATCCCGTGCGGGTGCTCGCTTTCGTCCTGCAGTCGCATCAGGTCGACCACATTGACGAATCGGACCTTCAGTTCCGGGATGTGCCGGCGAAGCAGGTCGGCCGCGGCCAGGGCCTCCAGGGTCGGCACGTCACCGGCGCCGGCCAGAACCACCTCGGGGTCGCTGCCGTGTTCCTCGGTGCCTGCCCACTCCCAGATGCCCAGTCCGCGGGTGCAGTGTGCGCCCGCCTCGGACATGGTGAGGAAGTTGGGGTGTGGCTGCTTGCCCGCCACGACCACATTGACGTACTGACGCGAGCGCAGGCAGTGGTCGTAAGTGGACAGCAACGTGTTGGCGTCCGGCGGCAGGTACACCCGGACCACCTCGGCGCTCTTGTTGACCACATGGTCGATGAAGCCAGGGTCCTGGTGGCTGAAGCCGTTGTGATCCTGACGCCAGACATGGCTGGACAGAAGATAATTCAGGCTCGCAACGGGGCGTCGCCACGGAATCTCGTTGGTCACCTTCAGCCATTTGGCGTGCTGGTTGAACATCGAGTCGATGATGTGGATGAAGGCCTCGTAGCAGTTGAACAGGCCGTGCCGGCCGGTGAGTAGATAGCCCTCCAACCAACCTTGCATCTGATGCTCGGAGAGCATCTCGACGACCCGGCCGGCGCGGGCCAGGTGGTCGTCGACTTCGGGGCCGAACAGTTCGGCGTTCCACTGCTTGTCGGTGACGTCGAAGACCGACTGCAATCGGTTGGACGCCGTCTCGTCGGGACCGAAGATGCGGAAATTGTCCGGGTTGAGGCGCACCACGTCGGTGAGCCACTGGCCGAGCACCCGGGTGGCCTCGGCGACCGTCGCGCCCGGAGCGGGAACATCCACGCCGTAGTCCCGGAAGTCCGGCAGCCGAAGGTCTTTGAGTAGCAGGCCGCCGTTGGCGTGCGGGTTGTCGCTCATCCGCAGCGTGCCCTTCGGGGCCAGCTCGGCGATCCAGTCGTGCACCCTGCCGTTCTCGTCGAACAGTTCCTCCGCCCGGTAGGAGCCCAGCCAATCGGCGAGGACCTGTAGA
>JAHBAP020000308.1 GCA_018500005.2 Mycobacterium sp.
CCGCGTGATACCGTGCCGCAAAATTTGCTAGCAGACGAGGTCCTGACATGAGTCACGGCGTTCACGCGGTCCAGCACGAGGTCGAGCACAAGATCGAGCACGACGGTCATGGCCTCGACGGCGTGTCGAGCACCAACAAGAAGATGGCGTTGGTGATCGCAGTCCTGGCCCTGTTTTTGTCATTCGCCGAGACGGTCGGTAAGAGTTCGCAGACCGCCGCACTGAACGCACAGATGGAGGCCTCCAATTTGTGGGGTTTCTACCAGGCCAAGAACATCCGCCGTACCGACAATCTGATCGCCGCGCAGCAAGCGCAGATCGACCTTGCCGGGATCACCGACCCCGGGCAACGTGCGGCAATGGAGAAGCAGATAGCCGATTGGAACGCGACCGCCGCGCGATACAAGTCCGAACCTGACGCCGCCGGCGGCAAGGGCGAGGGAACAGAGGAGTTGTCGAAGCGCGCACAGGACGCCGAGCATCTTCGGGACGAAATGCTATCCAAGTATCACAACTACGAATTCGCCTCGGCGGCTTTCCAGATCGGCATCGTCCTGGCCTCAGCCGCGGTGATCACCGGCCTGGCCGTACCCGGGTTCATCGCCAGCGGCCTGGCGTTGGTGGCCGGTGCCGCGTTCATGGGATTCGGTCTCTTCGCCCCGCACCTCCTGCATCTGGGCTGACCCAGACTTTTCTTCGAGCGCGGCGGCGAATAGTTACGCCGTTGTTAGCGAACCGTGCTCGTAGTGTGCGCGGATTCACAGGGGCGGTGGCTACCTTGGGATTTACCCATCGAGGAGGTCGCCATGGTTCTGGCCGCTACCTACGTCGCCGCCGCAATCGTGCTGGCTCCGTTGATCTTCGTTGCTGCGGAGTGGGTCGGGCACAACCACACTTCGCGCCCAAGGCACCGGTTGTTCTATTCGATTCTCGCCGCGGCACTCTGGCCACTTCTGCTGCTGGGCCTCGCTCAATTCGCAGTGATCGTCGCGATCCGGCACTTCGCCGTGACGCACTCTGCCGGGCCGGTGCTCGATCTGTTGGGTGAGGATGCCGACACCGCGAAACTGCCGTGTCTTGCGGGGTCATTTCCCCGGGTCGGCACGCCGGCCCTCTAGGGCTCTAGGGGGAGTGGCAGGGCGGACGATTAAATATGAATATCACATGATTATTGTTTCGTAAGTTTTTAATCGCGAGTGTCCACTCTCGAAGTAGGTATGGTCGGTAGGGACAGACAGTCGAAGAACAAGGAGCCAACTTTGTTCGGGATTGCAAGCTATCTCACCGTCGCGACCATTGCCTCGGTCACGGTATTCCTTGTCGCGGAGTGGTTTCGCGAGCCTGGGGCCCCCGCTCCCGACCATCCCGGCCGGATCGCCCTGATCGCCGGATTGCTATGGCCGATGCTTCTGCTCGGTCTGGCGCAATGCGTGCTGGTGGCCGCAGTTCACGACAAGTTGGGCAGGCGTCCGGTGTCCACCATGTCCATTCGGCCGGGGGAGCGGGCCGGATCGCCGTAGCCTGGGGCGATGTACGAGCCGACCTGGGAATCCGTTGCCACCCATCGTCTTCCCGGCTGGTACGACGAGGCGAAGCTGGGCATCTTCCTGCATTGGGGCTTGTACTCGGTGCCCGGCTGGGCTCCGCAGGTCCCCGACATCCAGCAACTCCTCAAGGAAAAGGGGCCCGCAGAAATGCTGCGGGACAACCCCTACGCGGAGTGGTATCTCAACAGCAGCAGATTGGTGGGCAGTCCCACCTGGCGTCATCAGCGCGATGTCTATGGCCCGGATGCCACCTACGACGACTTCGTCGCCGCGTTTGACGATGGCACCGCGACGGCCGACATGGATGCGATCGCCCGGGTGTGCCGGGACGCGGGAGCCGGTTACGTCGTGCTCACCACCAAGCACCACGATGGGTTCTGTCTGTGGCCGAGCAGCCGGCCGCACCCGCGAAAGGGCCGGTATCACGCCCGCCGCGACGTCGTCGGCGACCTGAGCCGTGCCGTCCGCCGGGCGGGCCTGCGGATGGGTCTGTATTACTCGGGCGGCTACGACTGGCCGTATAACGACGCCTTGCTGGAGAACCCCGCGGATAGCTTCCTGGCCGTCCCGCACACTCCCGACTACGTCGCCTACGCGACCTCCCATGTCCGCGAACTGATCATCCGCTACCGCCCTTCGGTGCTGTGGAACGACATCTGCTGGCCCGCCGGGGGTGACCTTCCCGCGCTGTTCGCCGAGTACTACAACACCGTGCCGGACGGGGTCATCAATGACCGGTGGATCGAGGCCAGTCACCATCGCAGCGCACTCTCGGATGCGTTCGCGCGGGCGGGAGGTTCGCTGCTGCAACGGTTCTGGTCCTACGTTCCCGACCGCTACAAGACGTTGACGTTTCCCGCCGAGCACCATTTCGACATCCGGACACCGGAATACGCGCAATTCGATTCGATTCAGGACAAGAAGTGGGAGTCGACCCGCGGTGTGGGGCACTCCTTCGGCGCCAACCGCAACGAGCGCCCCGAGGACTACGTGACGGCGACCGAACTCGTTCGTTCGTTCGTCGACATCGTCTCCAAGAACGGCAACCTGCTGATCGGCATCGGGCCCGACGAGCGCGGCCGATTCCCGGAGGAGCAGCTGACTCCCCTGCGCGGACTGGGATCCTGGCTGGAGATCAACGGAAACGCCGTGTTCGGCACGCGACCGTGGGCGATCGCGGAGACCACCACGACGGAAGGCACCCCGGTGCGCTTCACCGAGGGCGCGGCCGCACTCAACGCAATCCTGCTGGACCTGCCCGCCGTGGAGTTCGGCATCCGCGGTCTGGACGCCGCAGATGTCACCGAGGTTCGGTTGCTCGGCATGAAGGAGCCATTGGACTGGTCCGTCGTCGACGGAATGCTTCGGGTCCGACTGCCCGAGCGGATGCCGCCATCGCCGGCCCACGTGCTCAGGATGAGCCGCGGAGCACGTCCGGCGGGCTAGCCGCGTTCCAGGGTGTTATCGATCCCGGAGTCGGTCAACTCCGGTGTGCCGGAGAGAAATCTGACCCGGTTACCGATGCCCGACACCTCGATCGCGTCGGCGTCGTCGATGGTCACCGTGTTCTCCACGCCCGAGACCTCGACGCGGTTGCAATGGCCGTGGACGGTCACGGTGTTGTGCACGCCGCTGACGCTGGCGGTGTTGTCGACACAGGTGATCGTCCGGACGTTGTCGACGCCCGAGACAGTGTTGCCGTCGCTCGGCCGGGCGGTGGCGCGCGGCGGGACGGCGGGGGTTGTGACGGTGGCGTCGATCGGTCCGGAGCCGCCCAGCATCGGCGGGGTGGTCGGGCGGCCTGCCAGCGGTTGGTTCAATCGGTCGGCGGCGATGAGCCATCCGCTGACCGCCAGGACGATAACGAGCAGGGCGAAGACGAGCCACCCGATACGCCGTCCGTTGCGTCCGTCGTGCGCTTTCATGGGCGAGCCCCCGATCCGTGCAGCAGCAGGCGCACCGAATGGTCGACGACGGCGTCGAGGTCGTCTCCGAGCGTCCCGGCCAGCCACTGCTGAGCCAATTCGGCCATCGCCCCGGTGTACATGGCGGCACCCACTTCCAGGCCGGCGCGACCCGATCGGGGATCTGTTCGCCGGCCTTCGTCGAGCACCAATTCGCGCAACTGGTCGCGGGCCTTGGACCGGCGATCGGCCAGGACCCGGTTTGCCCGTCCCTGGGTGAACAGGATTGCGCCCCGACGGGGTTCGGCTGAGCTGAATTCCAGGACGGCTCGGATCCCGGCGCGCAACCGCGCCGCGTCGTGTTGTGGTTCGGCGGCCATCGCGTCGGCGAGGCAGTGGGCCAACTCGGCGGCGACCCGGTCGTAGACGGCGCCGAGCAGTTCGTCGGTGTCGGAGAAGTTTTCGTAGAAGTAGCGGGTGTTCAACTCGCTGACGCGGCACACCGACCGCACCGACACCGCAGACTCGCCGCCGTCGCCGAACAGTTCCAGCGCTGCGTCGAGCAGCAGGGATCGGCGTTCGGCCCGCCGATCGGTGGGCGAAACCCCCGCCCATCGGGTGGCACGCGACATGGGGGGAGGATATCGCCCCGACCCGGACGAACAGGCCCGCTGATGGTATTTTGGTCACAGCTGTAACCAAGCCGGAGGGCCGGATATGCGAGTGCTGCTGCCGCAC
>JAHBAP020000216.1 GCA_018500005.2 Mycobacterium sp.
ACCGCCTGGTCGGTACCCCGGTGACCACACCCGGGGTATTGCGCCCCACCACCCGCCACCCGGTCCTGGCCCACAATCCGGCCGACGCGGAATGGTTCGCCTCCGACCACATCCTGCCGCGGCTGCCGCGCATCACCGGCGGTACCGCGCCGAGCTCCAACACCCTGCCCGGCACCGACGACGTGTTCGGCTTGCGCCTGGTCTCCGTCGACACGGTCCCGCCCGGTATCGGTCTGCTCGACGCCCCGGACCTGGACTCGGTCTCCCACACCAACCGCGAAATGGCCGGCATGCTGATGGCCGCCGCCGATCTGTGGTTCTTCGTCACCACCGCCTCGCGGTATGCCGACGCCGTGCCGTGGGAGGCTTTGCGCGCGGCGGTGATGCGTAACGCGGCCGTCGTCATCGTGCTCAACCGGGTTCCCCCTGAGGCGATGACCGAGGTGACCGCACACGTGCGTCAGATGCTTGCCGAGGAGCGACTCGGTAACGCACCGCTGTTTGTCATTCCCGAGTCGCCGTTGGTCGACGGCATGCTGCCCGCAGACCGCACCGCCGAGATGCAGGCCTGGCTCAACAGCCTCGTCGCCGACGCGGCGGTGCGCGCGGCAGTCGCCCGTCGCACCGTCGACGGTGCAGTCGGACAGATGGCTGTCGATATGCCGGTGATAACCGAAGCCGTTGCAGCACAGTTGAGTACCGCCGGGCGACTGCGTGCCGATGTGGAGAAGTCCTACGACCAGGCGGTCGCCGGCCTGGAACAGGTCGCCGCAGACGGGTCGCTGATGCGCGGTGAGGTGCTGGCCCGCTGGCAGGAATTCGTCGGGACCGGACAGATGCTGAAGCGACTCGAAGAAGGCGTCGGCCGACTGCGCGACCGGATCAGTGCCGCCGTCCGTGGCGAACCTGCACCCCCGGAACGGGTCAGCGAGGCGATCGAATCCGGTTTGGCCACAATCCTTGTCGACTCCGCGAACGAGGCGGCCCGCCGTGCCGACCGGGCCTGGCGTGCGGACGACGCCGGGCGCGCCCTGCTGGCCGGCGCAGACCTGGCGCGCGCATCGACCGATTTCCCGGACCGTGCGGCAGGTCTGGTTCGGGCCTGGCAGGACGACCTGCTGGATCTGATCCGGACCGAGGGCGCCGACAAACGGCAGACCGCTCGGGCGATGGCATACGGGGTCAATGCCGTCACCCTCGCGCTCATGGTGGCGGTGTTCTCGACCACTGGTGGCTTGAGCGGGGCCGAGATCGGCATTGCCGGAGCTTCCACCGTGCTGGCCCAGAAACTTTTGGAAGCCGTCTTCGGCGAGGACGGTGTGCGCCGAATGTCCAAGGCCGCCATGGACAAACTCAAGGAACGGGTCGGCGGGCTGATGGACCAGGAAAAGTCCAGATTCCTGTCCCGGCTCGACGCGCTGGACCTCGACCCCGAACTGCCGGCCCGACTGCAGGCGGCGACCAGCCAGGTCCAACAGGCACGCGACGCCGAAGACGCCGAGGCGCTGCTGCCGGCCGCTCCGCCGGCTCCCGGCGAGGAGTCGGGAACGCGGCGAAATTGGCGGGACACCCTGCGGAATTGGTGGAACGGCTGATGATGAAGGACCTGCTGGCGCGGCTGAACCCGCCGCGCAACGACCAACCGGCCATCGTCGACGGCGCCGCTCTGGACCGCCGGCTGGCCGGTCTGTCCCGGGCCGCCGATCTTGGCGAGGGTCGCCTTCCGGCTCCGGCGGTCGGTCGGGCCCGGTCGGTCGCCGAACGGGCCCAGGCCCGGCGCGGACTGTCCGAGGAACTCACGGTGGTGGCGTTCGCCGGATCAACAGGTGCGGGCAAGAGCACGCTGTTCAACTCCATCGTGGGTGAAGAGGTGGCCAAGGCGGGTGTTCTGCGTCCCACCACATCCGAACCGCTGGCGGCGATCTGGCAGGAATCCCCGCAGACCCTGGCACTGCTGGAGTGGCTGGGAGTCTCCCGGTGGCACGTCGCGTCCGGGGGTGCGGCGGCGCTCGCCGACCTGGTGCTCATCGACCTGCCTGACCACGACTCCACCCAGTCCAGCCATCGGGCCCACGTCGACCACTTCGTGGAGCGCGTGGATTTGATGGTGTGGGTTCTCGACCCGCAGAAGTACGCCGACGCCCTGGTGCACGAGCAGTATCTTCGGCGCTTCGCCCGTCACGACGATGTCACCGTGGTGGTGCTCAATCAGGTCGACAGGCTCCCCGTCGCCGACGCAGGCGCATGCTTGGCGCATCTGCGCCGCCTGGTGGCCGAGGACGGACTGTCCGACGCGGTGGTACTGGGTACGTCCAATCGCAGTGGCGAAGGCCTGGAGGCGTTGGCCGAGCGGATTCTGACTGCGGTGGCCGGTCGGCGCACCGCGGTGGCCCGTCTGGCCGCCGACGTCGCCACCGCCGCCGACGGGCTGGCGCTGGCCGCCGATGACCCGGGTTCGGCAGTGGCCGGCGCTGATGCGGCAGACGTCTCGCAGCTGACCGACGTGCTCACCGAGGCGGCGGGTGCGCCGGTGATCGAGGCGGCGATCGCGAAGTCCAGCCAGCGCAAGGCGGTGCAGGCCGTGGGGTGGCCGCCGCTGAAATGGCTTGCGCGCCTTCGCAAGGATCCGGTCGCGCAGTTGCGATTGGAGCGCCCCGGCGTCGACCCGCGACTTGTTCGTTCGTCGTTGCCGTCCAACGATCCGGTCGCCAAGGCGCGCGCCAACAGTGCGGTACTCGACTACGTCGACAAGGCCAGTGCGGGCGCGCCGCAGGCCTGGGTGCAGAGCGCCCGCGCGGTCGCCGACCGCGCTTCTGAAGGCCTGGCCGATGCCCTCGATCAGGCCGTCACCCGCGCGCCCTTGGCGCCCCCACGAGACCCACGATGGTGGTCGGTGTTCGCGGTGCTGCAATGGTTGTTGTTCGCGGTCGCGGTCGTAGGTGGGCTGTGGTTGCTGGCCTTGGCGGGGTTGGCCTACTTCCAATTCCAGGTTGCCCAGGCGCCCACCGTCGAAGGCTTCCCCATCCCTACGCTGCTGGTGATCGTCGGGCTTCTGGGTGGCCTGGTACTGGCTGCCGTCGGTCGGTTGTTGGCCCGCGGCAGCGCCAGCCGGGCGGCACGTGCTGCGCGCCAAGCACTTCGAGCCGAGGTCGCCACCGTGGCCGAACGGGAAATCGCGGCCCCGGTCGCCGACGAACTGGCTACGGTGGACCAGTTTCGCGGCTCGTTGACCGTCGCACGAGGCGGCTGAAAGGTGCGTTCGATCCCGCATGGAACACATGGACGCGCAGATCGCCGTGCACGCCATGGTGCGAAAGAGCCAATGGCCGCTGTTACTGCGGGACTTTGATGCTCCTGGGCACCAGGCACGCCACCGTCTTGTCGCCAGCCGTCCACCGCTCGATTCGGCAGTCTAGAACCATGGTGGCCAGGTGGTAGGCGTCGTTGCGGGTGATGGAGAGATTGCGGGCCATCGAGTCCAGTGCCGCTGAGGCGGCGATCTTCATCGCGTCAAGGGCCTTGGCCGCCTTGCCGGTTGAGACCCAGGCATCCGCCGTGTCCGCGGTCGGCAGGGCGGCCGCACGGGCTGCGCCGGTGTCCTTGGGCACGACGCAGTAGGTGCCCAGCACTTCGTCGACCACCTCGGAGATGCGGCAGTCCCAGGTCCGGTCCAGAACGGCTTTCGCCTCGGTCTCCGAGACTTGCTGCTTGGCCATGATCAGCTTGAGCGCCTCGGCGATGTTGATGTCGAGTGCCTTGTCGAGGTCCTCGTCGTAACCGACTGCCACCCAGAATTTCCCGGTCTCGACCGTCGGCCACTCCTGGGGCTGATTCTTGATCAGATCCACGGTGATATTAAGTTCCGGAAACCAGGTCTCCAACGCATCGAGGTCGATCTCGCCGTTGCCCTGCTTGGCGTGCGAATCGCCGGTCCAGATCAGACCGCCGGCAACCTGGACGGGCAGATAGGTGGTGCTGCCGATCTGCATCTCGGGAAGATCCATGTTGCCGCCCCACTTGCCGGGCTGCTCGGTGCTGCACTTGCCGTCGGTGCACCAGGAGCTGGTGGTATCCGACCGGCCGACCGCCAGGATTCCGGGAAAGGGTTCCAGTGGCACAAGGACATTGGGGGAGAAGCGCATCTGCATCTTTTCGGTGTCCAGGTAGTAGCTGGTCACCTGCTCGGGGAATTCGTCGGGGAACAGGCCCTTGCCCTTGGCGGTGTTGTTCGTCGCGTACATCGGAAGCTGGATCCGATTGATGTGGACTGCCAGGACATCTCCGGGCTCCGCGTCGTTGACGTAGATCGGTCCGGTCACGGTGTGCGGGCCGCGATTGGGAACAGCGGTGTTGATCTTCTCGATCTGGCCCTCGTTGATTCCCGGCGCGACCTGCCCGCCGCCGGCGGGTACGGTCTGGATCGCCACGGTGTCACCAGAGTCGATACGCAGCACCGGTGGGGTGGAGTTGTCGTAGACGCCCCACTGGGTGGACTGCGGGGTGGCCGGCAGCATCCAGAACCGGTGGCCGTCTTCGGCGAGCGGTTTGGCTTCCATGTATTCCTGGTTGGGCGGTCCTTGCAGGAATGTGGCGGTGTAGTCCGGATAGGGGCTGTCCGGATCGCTTGCGGTTGGAGACTTCCCGGAACCGCACCCGGCAACCGTCGTCGCGATGCAGACCAGGGCCGCCGCAGCGGCCGCGCGGGGCTTCCTCATCCGGCGAAATTTACAGATCGAACAGTTGGTTCTGACGGGGAACGACTGCATCCCAGCCGAATTCGCGGCCCAGTCGGGAGCGGAGGGTGTCGGCGGGTTGGGGCTCGCCGTGCACGACGAACACCTTCCGCGGCGGGGAGGTGAAGCCGGAGGCCCATCGGATGAGTTCGTCGGCGTCGGCATGTGCGGACAGCATGGCGAGGTCGGCCACCTGTGCCCTGATCGGAACCCATTCCCCGTAGATCCGGACGAACCGCTCTCCGGCGGCGATCGCGGCTCCGCGGGTGCCCGGCACCTGGTAGCCGGTGATCATGATGGTGTTTCGTGGATCCGGTGCGAAGGCCTTGAGATGATGCAGGATTCGGCCGCCGGTGGCCATACCGCTGGCCGAGATGACGATCTTGGGCTCGGTGCTGGCCGAGATGCTCTTGGATTGCTCGGCGTCGCGGGTGTAGTTGGCCATCGCGCACATGCCTTCGTAGACAGCCGGTTCCAGCCGGTGATCATCGGCGAATTCGCCCAGAAGCTCACTGGCGTTGATGGCCATTGGACTGTCCAGATAGATCGGGACGTCCGGCAGTCGGCCGGCGGTGCGCAGTTGCCATAGGTAGTAGAGCAGCGTCTGCGCCCTGCCCACGGCGAACGCTGGGACCACCAGGGTGCCGCCGCGTTTCACCGTCTCGTCGATGACGGTGGCGAGTTTCGCTGCCGGATCGGTCTTCTCGTGGACCCGGTCCCCGTAGGTGGACTCCAGCGCCAGGTAGTCGGCGGCGGTGACCGGATCCGGGGCGAGCATGATCGGGTCGTCGTAGCGGCCGAGGTCCCCGGTGAAGACGATGCGGCGTCCCTCCCAGAACACCTCGACGGTGGAGGCGCCGAGGATGTGGCCGGCTCGCCGGAATGTCACCACGGGGCCCTTGTCCCACAGACTGAATTCCTCGCCGAACGGGTGGGTCTTGAACAACTCCAGGGTCCGCTCCGCATCCTGGCTGTCGTACAGCGGAAGGGCGGGGTGATGTTTGGAGGCCTTGTGCTTGTTGAGGAAAGCCGCGTCTCGTTCCTGGAGGTAGGCGCTGTCGCGCAGGATGATCTCGCCAACTGCGGCGGTCGCCGGGGTCGACAGGATCGGCCCGGTGAAACCGTTGCGAACCAACCGCGGCAGATAACCGGTGTGGTCGAGGTGGGCGTGGGTGACGACCACTGCGTCGATGCTTTCCGGCTCGACGGCCAACGGCGCCCAGTTCAATTCGCGAAGGTTTTTTACACCCTGGAACAGGCCGCAGTCGACCAGGATCCGCTTTCCGCCGCTCTCCAACAGATGTTTTGAACCCGTAACGGTGCTCGCTGCGCCCAGGCTGCACAGGGTCAGTGGCGATTGCGCGGTCATCCGTTCAGTGTTTCAGACCGCTTCCCCGGATCGTGGGCGTGCGTCGTGGATGTCGATCGCAACCAGGGTCGGCAGCGGCAACGTCCTGGCGAAGGGGCCCCGCGGGTAGACGCGCCGCCGAGTGGGTAGCCACAGACCCCCGAACTGCCGGTAGCTCGAGCACATGTGTGCCGCTTTGGCCCAGGAACCGACCACCTCGGCGGTGTAGTCGTGTCGGACCAGTCGGCCGGATCCGTCAAAGTGGAACTCTTGGGTGGGCGAGTGCGTCGGCAGCCCGGGTGGGAAGCCGGCGGTGATCCGGGTCGCGCCATCCGCGCCGGTCGTGGATGTC